>JAAZGX010000206.1 GCA_012511005.1 Clostridiales bacterium | reverse complement strand
ATGCTTGAATATATAATAGACAATAATATAACTTGCCCGAATTGCGGCAAGCTGAATTATACAGATATAAGAGAGTTTAATCTTATGTTCCAAACATACAGGGGCGTTACGAGCGACAGTAAAAGCGTTATATATCTTCGTCCCGAAAACGCTCAAGGTCAGTATGTAAACTTCTTAAATGTAATGAGAACGACAAGGGCAAAGCTCCCTATGAGCATAGGGCAAATTGGTAAAGCTTTTAGAAATGAAATTACGCCCGGAAACTTTACTTTCAGAACAATAGAATTTGACCAAATGGAGTACCAAACATTTTGTAAAGAGGGTACAGATAATGAGCTGTATGACTATTTTAAGGATTTCGGCAGGGACTTTTATATTGGAATTGGCTTAAAACCTCATAATCTTCGCTATCGTGACCACGAAAAGCTTGCGCATTATGCAAAAGCCGCATGTGATATTGAGTTTCTTTTTCCTTTCGGATGGGGAGAGGTAAATGGTACTCATAATAGAACAGATTACGACTTAAAGCGTCATCAAGAATACAGTGGTCAAAAATTTGAGTATACAGACCCTATTACAAA
Organism: Clostridiales bacterium; assembly: GCA_012511005.1. Taxonomy (GTDB): domain Bacteria; phylum Bacillota; class Clostridia; order Oscillospirales; family Acutalibacteraceae; genus DTU089. Next base: position 6,411 of record JAAZGX010000206.1, on the reverse strand, counting down.
TGAGAAGTTTATTCCCTATATAGTTGAATCGACATACGGGCTTGACAGGACAATTCTTGCGCTTATTTGTGAAGCGTATGACGAGGAAACAGTAGACGCCGAAAAAGGCGACACAAGAGTAGTCCTTCACTTCAATCCCGAAATAGCTCCTATAAAATGTGCCGTTCTCCCGCTTTCAAAAAAGCTTTCAGAGCCTGCTCTTGAAGTATATGAAAATTTATCAAAGGATTTTATGACTGAATATGATGAAGCCGGCTCAATAGGTAAACGCTATCGCCGCCAAGATGAAATAGGCACGCCATTTTGCGTAACATTTGATTTTGACAGCTTAGAAGATAATTGTGTTACGGTAAGATTTCGTGATTCTATGGAGCAAAAGCGTCTGCCTATAAGTGAATTGAGTGATTTTATAAAGAAAAAGATTGAGTATTAATTAGGTGGTAATGTGAAAAGGATATTAACGGTAATCGTTGCCTTATGTCTTATTGTTGCCCTTTCCGGATGCTTTTCGCATTCGGAAAGTAAAGCCCTTTATGTCCCAATTGATTTGGAGCCTTTATCTCTTGACCCTCAAATTGCAAACGGTTACGGTGATGAAATTATAATTAGCAACTGTTTTGAAGGGCTTTTGAGGATAGATAAAAACGGTCATATAGATTTTGGAGTTGCCATCGAGTATAAAATCAGTCCAAACGGATTAAAATACACATTCAAGCTAAATCCTGATGCCTGTTGGCACTTAACCGCCGAGCATAAAAGGCTGTTAGGTAACGAGGGATACGATAGCTTTGATACGAAAATTACAGCGGAGGACTTTGTTTTTGCATTAAGGCGCGCCTTATCACCCTCTACAAAAGCGCCGTATGCACATAAATTATTTTCAATAAAAAACGCACAAAAGGTCAACAAGGGCGAGTTGTCCTCTGATAAACTTGGTGTTAAGGCAATTGATAAAAATACGCTTGAAATAACTCTTGAACATGCTGATACGGCATTTCCGAATGCTCTGACTTTGCCGATTGCAATGCCGTGCCGTAAAGACTTTTTTGAAAAAACAAAAGGGAAGTACGGTTTAGACTTAGATTACATAATTTGTAACGGTCCGCTTTATGTAACATCTTGGGCTCATGACAGCTCGGTATATATTCGTAAAAATAAAGATTACAAAGGCAAAGCCACTGTGAAAGCGCCTTTAGTCGGTCTTATTATAAATAAGGATTTAAATAACCGTCTAAAACTTTTAACCTCCGGCTCATATGATTGTGATTTTGTTGATGCAAAAGCCGTAAGCCTGTTAAAAGACGCGTCAGCGCTTAACTTAACTAAACTTGAAAATCGTATATTCGGTCTTTTAATTAATGCGAAAGCCGGCGCTACCGCGAATTTAGATTTTAGAAAATCCCTGTTTTACGCTTTTGATAAAACGCTTTTCGACAAAACGGATTACATCGGAGGAGAAACGAATTCAATTGTACCGCTCGGTTGTTTAATAGGCGAAACGGCATATTCGTCTTTTAAAACGCAAAAGCTCAAAACGGAATATGCGCCGGAGAAAGCAAAAAGCCACTTTAAGTCGGCTCTTAGTAACAATAATGGCGAGGATATATGCGTTACGGTTACTTGCTGCCCTGATTTCAGAAGGTCTGTTGAACAGATTGTTCAGAATTGGCAATCAATCCTTTCCGTAAAGCTTTCAATTAAAATCAATGAAGTGTCTGACGAGGAGCTTATTGAAGCTCTTAAACAAAAGAATTATGAAGTTATTTTCGCTCCGATTGAAAGTGATTTCTCGTTTGCCGACGAATACATAGAAAGTTTTTGCACAAAAACTGTTTCATATGAAAGTAAGCAGCTTAATTCACTAATTCAAACAATGAAAAAGAAAACAGATATTGCAGAAAAAGCTAATTCGTTAGCGCAAATTGAAAAGCATATTTATGATAACGCAGTATTTTATCCTGTGTTTAACGGTTATACATATTTTGCAACATATATAAAAACTGAAGGGCTGTATTTTAATAATTCAAAAACAAGCCTTGCTCTTTATTCGGGAGAACGATATGAGTAATAAAATTTACCGCGCTACATCCGTTATATTATGGATATTAACAGCGTCGCTCATTTTCTTTTTGTCTCATCAGACAGGGGAGGAGTCCTCAAAATCAAGCGGCTCTATGATGCTTTTCCTTGAACAAGTTTTTAAAACGAATATCAGCGAAAGCTTCGTCAGAAATGCCGCTCATTTTACTGAGTTTATGATTTTGGGATTTTCTACGATAAATTTAAGCTTTTCATTTAAGGGTTATCTAACTCCCTTTAAGGCGGCGCTCTATGGCTCGCTTTATGCCGTAACAGATGAAATACATCAAATATTTATACCTAAAAGGGCATGTGAATTTAAAGATTTCCTTGTTGATACGGCAGGTGTAATAGCGGGAGTATTAATTTTTACATTAATTCATATTATTTTAACAAAATATATAAAAGAAAGAGAGAAATTGCGATGAAGTTTTCAGTTTGCATTGAAATGATTTTTAACGAGCTTCCATTTTATGACCGTTTTGCGGCAGTTAAAAACGCGGGAATAGATACTGCGGAAATTTGGGGTTGGGCGCACCGTGATGTATGTGAAATGAAGCAAGCGATAGATTATTCCGGTGTTTTACTGTCCTCAATGTGTGTTGATTCAAAAGATAAAGCCGTTTCTGACAGATATAAGAAAAACTCGATTGTGACGGACGGCAGCGAGGGAATTTTCTGTGAGATTGTACACCACTCCGCAGAGGCGGCAAAACGGTTAGGAGTAAAAAACCTAATCGTTACAACGGGTCAAGAAAATGAAAACATATCCCGTGAAAGGCAGCAGGAGAACATTATTTCTGCTCTTCTTGCGGCCGCGCCTATATTTGAAGCGAACGGTTTAACGGCTGTTATAGAGCCTCTTAATACTCTTATTGACCATAAGGGTTATTATCTTTCGACTTCAAGGCAGGCGGCAGATATTATAACAGAAGTATCAAGCAAAAATGTAAAAATGCTTTTTGATGTTTATCATCAGCAAATAACAGAGGGTAATGTCATTAATAACATTAAAAAATACATTGATTTAATCGGTCATTTTCATATTGCGGATAATCCGGGAAGGCATGAGCCGGGTACAGGAGAATTGAATTACTCCTCTATATTTAACGCAATAGCCAAAACAGGGTATGACGGTTACATAGGACTTGAGTTTTCTCCCACAATAGACAATACGAAGGCTTTGGCAGAGCTTCAAAAACTGTAATTCACCTATAAAAAATCGGCATCCTTTAATGAGGGTGCCGTATTTTTATAGACTGTTAAATTTACGCTTAAACCAAATGTCTCTAAGTTCAAATGTTTTCCCGTTTAGGTAGTTTAGTATGCTCTTATCAGTTTTTAATTCAAAAGAAATCTTATAAGAGCAAAGCAACTGGCTTTTATATCTTTTATGCAATTCATCATATTTATTTTTTATATATTTAACATCACCTAATATTGGATGATTTATAGAGGCGAAATGTGCCCTTAACTGGTGTGGTCTGCCCGTTATAAGCTCTGCCTCTATTAAAGACAGCCCGTTGTTATAATGCATAACTTTATATGCAGTTTCAGCCCTTTTAGAGCCTGAAAGCCTTTTATCCGTAATAATAACAGTGTTTGTGTTTTCGTCCTTTTTAAGAAACCCTGTCAACAAGCCCGAATTTTCTTTAAATTTACCAATGCAAACACATAAATAAAACCGTCTGATTTCTTTATTTTTAATCAGCTCGTTTAATGCCCTAAGCGTTTCGGCGTTTTTGGCGGCTATTACAATACCCGTTGTATTTCTGTCAATCCTATTAGCAAGGGCAGGGGAGAAAGAGTTCTCCTTTTTTGGGTCATATTCTCCTTTTTCATAAAGATAACGCAATATTCTCGTAACAGCAGTATCAAAACGCTCTTTTTTATCTGAATGGGATAGCAGTCCTAACGGCTTATTTATCAGTATAATATTTTTATCTTCATAAACAATATCTAAATGTTCCGATGATTTTAAGAAATCATATTTGTTGTTATCATGAATAAAAAACTCATCTTTTATATATAATTCTAAAACATCGCCCTCGTAAAGCTTAACATTATGGGACGACCTTTTTCCATTAAGCTTTATTTTCTTTTCTCGGATATATTTGTGCATTAAAGATTTAGGCAAAAGCGGAACAGTTTTTATTAAAAAGCTGTCAAGACGCTTTTCACTGTCATTCTTATTTATTATGAATGTTTTCATCACTATTTGCCGCCTTTTTTAACTCCAATGCCTTTTCTTCAATCTTCTTAAAGCGCCTGCTTACGGCAGAGCGGGACATAGAAGGCTCCATCATTTCGCCAAGCTCTGCAAGCGTAGCTTCTTTATTATCAAGCCTAAGACGCGAAAGTAAAAAAAGCTCATCACCTAAAATATCAAGAGATGCAAGGCGAATTATGGTATTAATGTTATTTAACTGCGCCATATTAGCCTCAATAGTTCTATGCAGATTAGCAGTTTCAAAGTTGTACTGCCTGTTAATTTTATTAAGCATATCCTTTGAAGCTCTCACATTCATCATATAAAGAAAAGCGTTTGAAGCACCCATAAACCCCAACACATCTTCAATACTTTCGCCGTCCTTAATATAAAGGGAATAGCCGCTTTTTCTTCTTATCTGCTTTGGAGTAATTGAAAGCTCCTCAATAATTCTTAATAAATCCGTCGATAGTTTATGCTTTGGCGTTATAAACTCTAAATGATAATCCTTTTTTGGGTCGGTAATAAAGCCAATTGAAAGGAAGACGCCTCTTAAAAACGCGTTTATGCAGCAATCGTTCTCAAAATTCGCATAATTTATTCTTAAAGCAATTTCATTACCTGTATAGCCAAATTCATTTAATATTTTCTTACGGTCTGCAAAATCATTAACGCTTACCGTGTATTTATCAGCTTTAGAGCGCGTTAACAGAGCGGTTATATTGAAAAAGCTTTTAATATGACGCGCATATAAATCAGCTACTTCCGGCGACTGCGTTAAAATAGACATTTCGGAAAGTGAAAAGGCGCGTCCGAACAACAAAAGTCCATAGCACTCCGCCTTTTGGCAACAGGCGTTACTTTCTATTGTGCTTAATTCTTTTTTTATTTTTCTTGAAAAAGACATTGTATTACCCTAACACTTTAATTTCAGTTTCAAGCTTAACATTCGTTTTTTCAAAAACAGTCTTTTGAATATGGTTTACAAGAGCTAAAATATCAAAAGTTGTTGCATTTCCCGTATTAATAATAAAACCTGCATGCTTTTCGCTTACACAAGCGCCGCCAATATGAAAGCCTTTTAGCCCGCATTTTTCTATAAGCGCGCCCGCAAAATTGTTTTCGGGACGCTTAAAAATGCTGCCTGCGCTTGGGTATTCAAGCGGTTGTTTATCACGCCGTTTTTCCATTAAGTCATCCATTTTCGACCTTATTTCGTGTTTGTCTCCCTTTTTTAGCTTCATTAAAACTCCCGTTATAATAAAACCGTTTTTCATATAAACAGACTTTCTGTAGCCGTATTCGAGCTGCCGTGAAGAAAGCTGTCCGACCTGAAAGTCTGAATTTAAATGAGTGCAATATTCAACAACATCCTTCATCTCTCCGCCGTAGGCACCGGCGTTCATAAAAGCCGCTCCGCCTACTGAGCCGGGAATTCCATAAAGAAACTCCGCTCCCGTAAGAGCGTTATCATAAGCGAAAAAGGAAAGCTTTGAAAGCGTAACGCCCGCCTCGGTATAGATTGTGTGGTCATCTGTCAAATACATTTCACAAAGTCCGCCGACAGTGCGAATAATAACACCGTCAAACCCATCGTCCGAAGCAAGAGTGTTACTGCCGTTTCCTAACAGAAAAAACTTTACATTCGATTTACGGCACATCATTAAGATTTCCGAAAGTGCATAAACGGTTTTAGGCGTGATTACAACATTTGCAATTCCGCCCGTTTTAAAGGTCGTAAGCTTTTTCAGGCTTTCATTCCTTTTGACCTCACAGCCATTTAAGACTGCGAGGTCAATAATTGAAGCTATATTATTCATATCTCACTCCAAAATATTTATTTTAGCAGTGCAGAACCGATAATACCCGCATCGTTATCAAGAGTGGCACTGACTATCTGTGTTTGCTGTGTTGCATATATACTGTAACGCTCTCTTTCAATCAAACGGCGAAGCGGAGCAAGAATTGTTTCTTTTTCGTTTCCTATACCGCCGCCTACACAGATAATATCAGGTTGAAGCGCATTGATTATGTTAATAATACCGCAGGCAACATAGAAAATATATCTGTCCACAACTTTTTTTGCGGCAGTGTCACCTTTACGCATAGCGTCAAAAGCCGTT
>JAAZGX010000205.1 GCA_012511005.1 Clostridiales bacterium | reverse complement strand
GGGATTTAATAAGCATAAAAAAAGAGATGGAGGCGCTTTCGGCATTTGGTTACAAGGAAATATCGTTAGTCGGGATAAATCTTTCCGACTATGGTAAAAATATGCCGTATTCGCTTTCTGATGTTGTGCTTTTAGCGGACGATATAGCAGGTATAAAAAGAGTGCGGCTCGGCTCGCTTGAGCCTGTTTTTTTAACAGATGATATACTTCTAAACTTAAAAAAGTCTGAAAAGCTTTGTAATCACTTTCATATTTCCCTGCAAAGCGGTTCTGATAAGATTTTACAAAAAATGAACAGGCGCTATACTTCAGAAGGGTATCTCGCTCTTTGTGAAAAGCTTCGCAGTTCCTTTCCCGACTGTGCTTTAACGACAGATATTATTGTGGGTTTCCCCGAGGAAAGTGACGAAGATTTTTATAACTCTATTAGTTTAGCAAAAAAGGCTTGCTTTGAAAAAATTCACATATTTCCGTATTCAAAGCGTGACGGCACAAAAGCCGCTTTAGAAAAAGGTCAAATCACGAATGCAGAAAAAAGGCGCCGCTGTTCATCTTTATTGGATGTTGCGGAACATTTGCGTAAAGACGCTTTTGAAGCGCAAATAGGCAAAGAGTACGAAGTGCTTCTTGAAGGCGTTTCAAACGGCTCTTTTACAGGCTATACAACAAACTACTTTCCCGTTAAAATGCGCGGTAAAAACTTTAATAGCGGCGATATTGTAAATGTTGTTATAAATGATGCAGATTATGAATACCTGTACGGAAAAAGCAAATAGTTAAAACTTTATTACATTTTTCTTTACAGATAATTAAGTTTGTTAATATTTGTTGACAATGACATTTATCAATTATAATATTATAATGATACTGAAAGGTAGGGAGGAAATAAATTGATAGAAGTAAAAAACCTAACAAAGCGTTACGGCAAATTCACGGCTTTGCAAAATATTTCTCTTTCCGTTGACAAGGGCGGCATATATGGGCTTGTCGGATATAACGGAGCGGGAAAAACTACTTTGCTAAAGAATATTTCAGGCGTGTACAAGCCTGAGGAGGGTACCGTCTTTTTTGACTCTAAGCCCGTTTTTGATAACCCCAAGGTTAAGGAAAAAATCTTTTTCATACCTGATGACCTTTATTTTGGTACATATGCAAATATGAATAAAATGGCGAATTTCTACAACGGCTATTACAGCAAGTTTGATTATTCAATGTTTAAGCGTCTTACCGCTGCTTTTGGACTTGACCCAACAAAGCGCATAAACGGTTTTTCCAAAGGAATGCAGCGGCAGGCGGAAATTGTGCTTGCAATGTCAACTCACCCGGATTTAATACTCTTAGACGAGTCATTTGACGGTATCGACCCGCAAAAGAGGGTTCTTATCAAGGGGTTGTTAATGGAATACATAAATGATTTCAACGCCGCTGTAATCATATCCTCGCATAACTTAACGGAGCTTGAGGACCTTTGTACGGATATCGGTATTATTAACGGTAAAAAGATTGCTATTACGGGCAAGGTAACGGATTTAAGCTTTGGCAAATCAAAATATCGTCTTGCTTTTAACAGACCCTTCACCCTTGATGAATTCAGCGGCATTAATTGTCAGAACCTTAAAAAGGACGGGCAATTGGCGATGTTTACGGTTACGGGCGACTCCGAAGAAGTGCAAGAGCAGATAAAGGCACTTAATCCCGCTGTAATTGAGCGTATAAATTTATCACTTGAAGAAATATTTTTAGAAGAAATGGAGGGCGGAAGCTATGACTTCAAAAACATCCTCGTCTAAGCCTTTACTTTACACTTTTTTCAGGGGGTTGAAAGGTCCTGCTTTAGCGCCGGCAATAGTAAACTCGTTAATATTTGTTCTGTTTGCATTACTTGAGCCTTTAACAAATTACGCGAGAGATATTTCCTTTACAAACGAAAGCGGCGAGCTTATTGTTCAAAAGGCTTCCGAAATGTATAAATACTATTTATTCTCCGCCAGTGATTTAGTATCAATATTCTTTTTAATAGCTGTCTGTTCAACAAGTATCGCGGCGGCAGTGTTTTCCTTTAGCTTTATTACATCTAAAAAGACTGTTAATGTGTATTACAGCCTTGGCATATCAAGGGATAAGCTGTATTTCGGTAAATTCCTTTCTGGCGCGGTGTTAATGATTTTATCCATTGCCGTTCCTTTTCTCTTAGCTTTTGTTGCAAATATTATATTTATAGGCTATTCAACAACGCTGTTAATGGTCGTAATATTTTATATTTTAAGCTTATGTGCAACCTCTTTGATTGTTTTTTCCGTAACAGCCGCAGCTTTTGCCGCTGTAGGAACATTTTTTGAAGCCGCCACTTTTTCTACTATTATACTTGCTTTCCCCACTATATTCTTTAGCAGCCTTGAGACTTTTATGAAAAAGTTTGTTCATGGAAGTCCGTACGGCAGTATATTTCGTTATGCGAATTCTCCATACTATTCTTTTTATCAAACCGCCTCGGAAAAGCTGATATGGAAATTCGATTTTCTAAACCCCCTGTTTTTTGACTACGGTATTTTATCAAAATGGGGAGCAATGGATACTGCCAATAATGCAAATCCATCAGCAGCAACTTTTACAAGAGACATTCTGCCGCTTGTTTGGTATCCTTCAATTTTGAGAGCTATTTGCTGGATTTTCATTTCTATTGCCATAATGTTTGTCGGCACTTATATATTCCAAAAAAGAAAAGCGGAGATTTGCGGCTTTATCGGAATAAATAAAATTCTCAACACCTTTGCAACCTTCACAGTCGGTTTCTTCTTCTTAAATGTAACGATAGGCGTTGCCTCGGACTACTTATCAAATATACTCGCGCTTCTTATTGGCTTTGCTGTATTTACCGTTATATATATCGGGCTTGAGATGCTGCTGCTGCGAGATTTGAAGGCTTTTGTAAGAGGGCTTTATAAGCTCCCCGCGCAAATGGCCGTCGCAGGCGCTATAGTAGCTGTTTTTATGACGGGCTTATTCGGTTATTCGTCAAAAATCCCCAACGCCTCCGAAATTACAAAGGTAGCTGTAACCCCCGCAGGGCTATCCTCAGAATACGGATATTTACAAAATGCGGGGTACTCAACTTTAGGCAACTGGGAGGATTTCTCATATACCAATGCAACAGGGCTTATAGACGGCTTTACGTCACAAAAAGATATAAAATTGATAAGCGCATTACATGAAAAGCTGATAAAGCTCGGCGTTGTAAAGCTAACCGATTACAATAGCGATGAGGATATTCCGGAAAATGAGCGCGTTTTAGGGCTTACCTTACAGTTCGTATATACCCTTAAAAACGGAAAAACAGTCATGCGCAGCTATAATGCCGCGACGCCGGATATTTTAAAGTCCTTTTTAGAGCTTGAAGACACTGATTTCTATAATCAAAGACTCAAGACAATATTTAATGAAAAGCTTTCGGATAAAAAACCCGATAAATCCATCGAAGACGCCAGCGGCGATGATTTTTTAGAGTACGCTAAGCAAGTAGTAAGAAATGAAGATAATAATATTACTATAATAACCCAAAACGCAGCCGCAACTCTCAACTTAACATTTACTATGGCGGAGAAAGCAGAGTTAGCACGCTGTCTGTATATGGATTTATCAAAAAGAACCGCTGAGGAAAAATATTTCCCGAAAGAAAATCCTCTCGGTATAATAAACTTTAGTCTTCCTAATTACTTCCCTTCCCCGAATTGGCTTGATATGGGTGAAACAGAACCCGGCTTCACCTCAACAACTGAACCCACGACTGAAGATGACTCCACTACACAAAGTGATACATCACAAGCGTTAGATAATCAAACAAGCACAACACCCACTGTAAATCAACCCGTTAAGATTTCGCCGCTGTCTGCGCCTCCTCAAACAGACCCTTCTGAAAATACAACGACTGAAAAAGAGGAAAGCACCACCGCGCCGAACACAGATGGTACAACTGATATGCCTCAAATACCTGATGATGAAAACGGTGAAGAAGAAATGCAGGGTACAGTGCTTAACAAGGCAATAAAATTTGATAAGCGAACTTCATTGCAATTAATACCCAGAGGGTTTTCAGGCGATGGCATCACTATGCCTATAGTACTCACAAGCGATATGGAAAATACAATAAGATTTTTAAAGCTTAAAGGACTGTACAACGAGCTTTTAGACAAATCATCTTATACTTCGGCACAGGTTATTTCTGTCGTCCGCTATAATAAGCATAATCTTTATATGTATATTAATAATGATAGGTATTCATCTGTTGACCGCCTATTCAGCGGCTCCTATGTAATAGAGCCTAAGGCAAACAAGAACTCACAGGATAATATGTGGAGCGTACACAGTTTATTTGATGATACAAACAATTACACTGCGCTTACCGCGAGTGAAGTATCGGAGCTTTACAAAGCGTCAAGGTTTGTCTATTACAATAATTATGACACCGGCTACTATATCAGATTTTTAACCGCGGATAAAACCGAGAAGATTACAATGTTTATACCCACCTCTTTAATGCCAAACAGTATAAAAAGTAAAATTACACAGTTTGAATCCACTAATGATTATTATAATAATTCTATGTACGGACCGCGTTACTATTATTAACCCGCAATAAAATAAATTAAAGCGCCGCACAACTTTTCGTGCGGCGCTTGACTATTGCCGTTTTATAATATATTGTATTATACAAATGTTTGTCATCTGACAAAAACATCTAATAGGGGGTACTCACATTGATAAAAAGGAATTTTAAGGGCGAACCTGCACTAATGAAAGAAACTCTCCAAAGGCTTGCTATAAGGCAAAAAAGAGAGGATAACAAAGAGCTTGAAGCTATGCTTTTGGCTTTGCCGAAAACTAAGCTTACTACGGCTCAAAAAGCACGCCTGCCGGAGTTTTTTAGTGACTGCACTATAAACTGTGTATTCGAGGAAGAAAAGACTGCTATTCTTTGGATAGGAACTGATAAAGGGCTGTGGAGGCTTAATGAAAACGAAGATGAACCTCTTAATGTTGTACAGCACTTCAGAGCCGCTGCTTATATGCTTGATAATAATGTACTTGCTGTTACGGGTGACAATGATAACGGCGTTTTTGTGCTTACAGAAACGAGTGTAGCGCATATTGAAATGAAGTATATGTCGGCACAGGAAAAGGCTATTTTCCTTTCCGATATGAACTATAAACACATTCAGCGCAGAGGAATGTTAAGCGGCGCCAATTGGGACGAGAAAACGAAAAGCTGGAAAGGCAGAGAGTCTGATAATGACGGTCTTTGGACTTCGCTCGTCGCTATGGGCGATATTTGCCGCTATGCCGTACTTCGTGACAGTAAAACGGCATCTAAAAAAGAGGTTCAAAAGGCAAGAGAGATTGCTATGCGCTGGACGGAGGCTTTGTTGCTTTTAGCGTATATTCCGGCGAGGAAAGGCAAAGTTCCCGCATTCGTGCGTTATAACAAGCCGCACACAAACAGGGCCTCTAAGGACTATTTGCTTGAGGGCAAGGACGGCACAATAAATCTTCCCGAAAACGGACCCGCAGGCTATATTTTAAGCAGCATTGGAGCGAAATACCCCGAAAATTGGGGTACAGAAGGGCTGCCTGAAGTTGAGTTCGTAAATATCTCCGGTTATATAGCGCGCTCATACCATGTAAATGACCCCGAAAATGACGCCGTTCCTTTCGGCGCGGGAGTGTTCTTCAAAAAGATGTATGACGATACGGGAAAATTAATATCCTTCAGAGTACCGTCAACCACAAATAAAGGCGACGATATGCCGGCGCCGCTTTATGTTGACAGCTCTATGCCTATCCCCGAAAGGCTAAAGAAGCTTTATACGGACGGTATAAACCCTGCTACGGGCAAAAACTTTACTGATGCAGATATAATCTACAAATGCGATACTTCTAATGACGAGTTAGTCGGTCACTATGCTATTTGGCACCTCGCGTATGATGTGTTCGCGAAAGAGGACCCTGAGCTTGGTGATATAATTAAAAATATCGTGGCTTTGCACGCGCAGCATTTCACCGATAATAATCATTGCCTTGTTGACGCGGGCGGTCAGCCTACATCTTGGGCAAGAATGAGCCGTGAATACTACCTTAACGCCTTTAGCAACGGCTTTACGGACGCACCGTTAGGGACAATGATTTTATTGCAGCTGTACAAAGTCGCTCACCACATTACGGGCGATGAAAAATGGGATAAGGAATATAGTATGCTTGCCCTTGACGAGCCGTACAGATACGCTGACCTTGCCGCAGAACACTATGGACGGTATGCTATGGTTGCGAAAACATTTGTAGATGATGAGGATAGTGAGGAAGAAATTTTCACGCAAATTGTGAAAATGATGAATTATTCTGATATTCGTATGGCGGCTGTTGCTTACTATACTCTTTTACAGCTTGAAACTGACGAGGTACTCGTACAGAAATACAAAGAGGGCGCCGAAAGCTGGTGGAAGCATGTAAAATACGGAAAGGATGTTGAATGGCTCTTAGTATATCAACTGTGCTACAACGATAAAGATGTTGTGGACGGTTATGGCAGAAAGTGCAAGGATATATTAAAATGGCAGCTCCAGCAGTTCCCCGTTTCGGCAAGGCAGCTTTACATTGATAATACCGACCGCCCCGACTTACGCGAGGAAGATGGCATTATGTGGCACAAGGATGAAAATATTCCCTTTGCCGTCGCTATGAGCGAAAGAGGCGCTTTAGGCTCAAGCTTTTTCCACGCAAGGCAAGGCAACACAAGAAAAGACCTTCACAACTGTTATAATATGATTTTCCCCTATTGGATAGGCAGATACAACGGCATTTTAGAAGATGAGGGCAAGGACAGTGGTCTCACCTTTGATGAATTGATGAAATACAATAATCAAGACTAAAAACCATATTAAAAAGCTCCCGCTTCCAAAGCTATGGAAACGGGAGTTTTATTACTGCTTTTTTCTTAAAAAAATGCCGGCTAATAAAAAGGCTAAGCCGATAGCCGCAAGCGGTATAGAATTTATAAAAAGCATTGTTAAGCTTGCTTTTTCTCCGGTAAAATAAAGGGGGAATATTCCTTCATGTTTATAGTCAATAAGGTTTATGAGCGTATACATAACCAAAATTAAAATTGTAATAGAAGTTGAGTCTGTCATTTTTGAGAAAAACAATGATAATCCGAAAAAGAAAACACAAACCATCAGTATTTTTATAAGCTCCATTAAAAAGTTCTTAAACAGGCAAGAATATATAAAATATAAAGCAATGATATTTAAACAATAAATTCCAAACGCCATAAATATAGATGATTTTGCGGGTGTTTTTTGGTTTGTATAAAGCAGTTCACAGCCGTCTGAGTCCACGAATTCTTTTAGAATGAAAATTACCCACCAAACTGAAAAAAACGGAATAAAAATTTGAGTCAGCTCGGAAATCCTATAATACAGCTCATCACTTATACCGTGTACCGAATATGAAATATAGTTTAGGACAGGAATAAGTACATCCACGACAATAATCGGAACGAAAAACAAAAGACCAATGTTTTTAAGTAATAAAAATGTTCGTTCAATTATTAAAACTAAAAGTTTTCCATTGCGCATATGTAACCGTCCTCAACAGTTGGCAGAGCAGAATAATCCTCTTTTGTTTTCTTTGATAATATTCTGGTGAAAGCCTTGCCATTTACAGTAGTTTGCCCTAAAACACGATAATCATCTGCGTTTGAAGGCAATTCGTCACCGGGCACAAGATATACTTTGCCGCCGGCAGTTTCGCGAATAGTATCACAGGTTCCGGACAACACAATTTCTCCATCTTTCATAATAATAATGCTGTCGCAAAGAGCTTCAACATCCTCTACAATGTGCGTCGATAGGACAATTATTTTGTTTGATTTGATAGCCGAAATAATATTTTTAAATCTTACTCTTTCCTCCGGGTCAAGTCCCGCAGTCGGTTCATCAAGCAAAAGCACTTCAGGGTCGCCTAAAAGTGCTGCTGCTATACCAACTCTTCTTAGCATTCCGCCGGAAAGGGCGCCGACTTTTTTAGACAAGCTGTCACTAAGATTTACTATACCTATACAGTCGATAATTTCGGCGCGGCTTTCCTTTTTGCCTATACCTTTGAAATTAGCAAGTAAGGACATGGCGTCAAAAACCGAAAGCTCCTTAAAAAGTCCGAATTGCTGAGGTAAGTACCCTATTCTTTTATTTATTTCTTTTATTTTTCCGAGTTGTTCTCCATTGTAAAAAACGCTCTTTCTCCCCTCGGGGTATATCTGTGTAATGCACCTGAGCAAAGTTGTTTTGCCCGCGCCGTTTGGGGCTAATAATCCATATACGCTTTTATCAAATTGATAGTTAAAATTAGTTAATACCTTTTTATTTTTAAAGCCCTTATTTAATTTCTTTATCTCAAGCATTTAATTCACCTCAAGCTCTCTAAAAACTCAAACGCGCTCCTGTTGTCCTCGCTATTAAAATATTCCGCCGCCTTTTCAATCACAGGAGTTTCCCCAAGCAGCTTTATTTTTTCATCTAACAGCACTATTAGTTTTGCCTGTTCGCTCTTTTCGCTTTTTGCCATATCTAAGCGTGTATCATATGCCTGACGCATATTTTTATAGATATCAATATACTCATAAAGCCGGCGCTTATCACCCGAGAAACGCTGATTCTCGTAATAATAATCGAGGCTGTTAAGAGCTATAGCTGTGATATGGTCACTATATACACACAATCGCTCGAAAGGACTTGCATTATTCATATTTGCCACACAGATTATCCTTTTAATATCCTTTCCGTCTAAGCGGTTAGTTAAAAATTTATCTGCTTCAGAAAGCATCTTATCCATAGTAAAGCTTTCGTCTGCGGCAGCGCCTTTATCTATCAGCATATACGGATAAACTATTTCAATATTATTGTGGATATAAGAGTCATAAAGCCCGCTTACCAGCGTTAATGAATTAGAAATTCCGGAAAATGTGTTATCACCTGTTTTTGCAAGGTTGCAATACACCTTCTTTTTAGAGTCAACAGAAACATCAAAGCTGTATGTATCGGTTTGCGTAAACTTGTCAAAGCCATATTCATCTTTGTTGTAAATGTTGCGAAAACCTTTTTGAGGATAAAAGGGAAAATACCCCGGTAAAGACACGCCCTGTCTGTTCGCAAAAAATCGCGGGGCGCTGCCGTGATAATACATAATAAGCTTTTCAAGATTTTTATTACTATAAACTGTTACATAGTCACTTTTTTGAGTAAACCGTAACTCTTCACCTTTTTCGTTTGTAATCTTAGTTATTACATAACCATGATATAAGGTAAACTGAAAGTCGCATAAATCTTTTGCTGATACTTGTATTTCCGCTGCGGCAGTCAATTCATTTTTTATAATAAAATCTAATTTATAGCTAATTATATTAAAATCAGCTACTTTTTCTTCGTATATCTCATCTATCCCGTTATAATAGTGCTGGTCTGCATGACAGCCGTTATAAGGGTTAAGCCCAAGCGTGACTATAGAGGCCGGCTGCACATACAAAAACAGCATTAAACCAGAAATAAAAAGGCTTGCGGGTGCCGCTATCTTTGAGCTTAGCCTGTAGTTCTTATATATAAATCTCGTTATAACTGTTATGGCAAGAAAGGCAAAAAAGCCGGTTTTGAAAAATCTGTACGGTAATACTGAATAACCGAATGAATATATCGGGGTCCAATTAAGCAAAGGCGGCATAAAGTCAAACAAATCAACAATTTTGAAAATATTAACCCCCGCATCAGAATGTAACTGTGTTCCTATTACAGTCAGAACAGGGGATGTTAAAAGACAAATAAAAATTATTAAAGCGTATCCGGTCATTCTTTTTTTTACAAAAGTCAAGGCCGCTCCTATAAATATAAATGTTAAAGGAATTAGAAACGAATTTAATAAGACATTTAAAAATATATGAATAATATATTCAATATAAACAGTTGAAAATGCTATGTAAAAAATAACATTCATTAAAAACACAACAGTACTGTAAACCATTATTATCAATGCCAACACAGAAATTCCGCTTATATAATATGACGGCAACGCGCTTCTTAATGAAACTAAGTATTCATATGCATTGTTTGTTTTTGCTTTTACTAAGAATTCAAATGAAATAAACATACATAATATCGCAAGCGGATATGATACAAGTAATGACTGGCTCAATAATCTTAAAGAGCTGCTTGAAGAGCTGCTTACACCCGGCAATTGCAGCAACATAAATACAATTGAAGCCAAAACAAATATTGCGGTTAAAACAAATAATATTTTATTCTTAATAAATCTTTTTAATTGCAGCTTAAATAGCTCCACAGTTGTCTCCCCCTTTGCTTATCTAAGCCTAATAGGTTATACCTATATCCACTGTAATATTAGTG
>JAAZGX010000204.1 GCA_012511005.1 Clostridiales bacterium | reverse complement strand
TAAAGAGAAAGCTAAAGAGAAAGACGAATAATAATCGTGCAACCAAATAAAAGGAGTGGCTTATGTCTAAACCTCTTGCTATCGTAGTCGGTGCGGGATTGGCGGGTGTAGAAGCGGCTATGCAGCTTGCAAAAAAAGGAATAAAAGTAACGCTCTATGAGATGAAGCCGCAAAAGTTTTCACCTGCGCACAGTAACGAGGATTTTGCAGAGCTTGTCTGCTCAAACTCTCTAAAAGCTGAGAGATTAGCATCTGCCGCGGGACTTCTCAAAGAGGAAATGCGGCGTTTCGGCTCTGTTTGCCTTGCCGCCGCCGAAAAATCCCGCGTTCCCGCGGGCGGCGCTTTAGCTGTTGATAGAAAGCTGTTTTCAAAGGAAGTAACACGCATTATAAGCTGTGAGAAGAATATTACCGTTGTCCGTAAAGAGGTTTTAAGTATTCCCGACGGTGATGCCGTAATTATTGCGGCGGGTCCTTTAATGTCAGACGCGCTTACAAGCGATATATCAAGTAAATTCGGCAGCTTACTTAGTTTTTACGATGCCGCGGCGCCTATCGTCACGGCAGACAGTATTGATTATAACGAAAGCTTTTTTCAGTCACGCTATGACAGGGGCGGCGAGAGCGATTATGTAAATTGCCCTATGAATAAAAAACAGTATGAGGAGTTTTATGACGCTTTAATTAACGCCGAAACCGCGGAGATACACGCTTTTGATGTGTATGAGGGATGTATGCCTATTGAAGTTCTTGCGCGGCGCGGGAAAGACAGTATGCGCTACGGTCCGCTAAAGCCTGTGGGACTGAAAGACCCTAAAACGGAACATAGACCATGGGCGAATTTGCAGCTTAGAAAAGAAAATTCAGCAGGTACGCTTTACAATCTTGTCGGATTTCAAACGAACCTAAAGTTTTCTGAGCAAAAGCGCGTTTTTTCGTTAATACCGGCGCTTAAAAATGCCGAATATGCCCGCTTTGGCGTAATGCATCGAAATACATTCATAAACTCCCCGAAAATATTAAATTCTGATTTATCAACAAAGAAATGGAAGAACCTTTATTTTGCGGGGCAATTAACGGGAGTAGAGGGGTATATGGAGTCGGCAAGCTCAGGCATAATAGCAGGGCAAAACGCGGCAAGAAAACTTCTAAATCAAGAGCCTTTGGCGTTGCCGCAAATTACAATGACAGGCGCGCTAATATGTCATATTCTTGATACGAAAACCAAAGATTTTCAGCCTATGGGCGCGGCATTTGGACTGTTGCCGCCGCTTTCTGAGGTAATAAAGGAAAAAGCTTTAAGATATGAAGCTCTTTCTAACAGAAGTCTAAAATTTTTCACGGAAAAAATGTCAAATTAACCTTAAAAACACTATTTATTTGACCGAAAGGACGGTTATATGAAAATAATAATAGACGCATTCGGAGGGGACAACGCGCCCGTTGAGATATTAAAAGGGGCGGCGCTTGCCGTAAAAGAGTTAGGAGTTAATATAATTGCCGTAGGCGACGAAAACGAGATAAAAAAGGCTATAACGAGCAATAGCATAGAAGAAAACGGTATTTCTATAGCTCACGCTGCCGATATATTTAAGATGGAGGACAATCCGGTTTCAATAAGGCACAAGGGCAACGAAACCTCAATGGCTGTAGGTCTGCGCCTTCTGCGTGACGGAGAGGGAGACGCCTTTGTCTCCGCGGGAAGTACAGGCGCGCTTGTAGTAGGCGGTACATTTATTGTGAAAAGAATAAAAGGTATAAAAAAAACTGCAATAGGCTCTGTTATGCCGGGCGATAACGGTCCTTTTATGCTTATGGACAGCGGGGCGAATATTGATTGCACAGCAAAAGCAATAAGGCAATTTGCCGTCATGGGCTCTATTTATATGAAAAATGTACTTGGCATAGAAAATCCGAGGGTAGGCTTAGCGAATATCGGCAAGGAAGAAAATAAAGGCTCACAACTTTATATAGATGCATATGAGATGTTAAAAAACACTCCCGAAATAAACTTTATAGGCAATGCCGAGGCGCGTGATATTCCGTTTACAGCGGCTGATGTTGTTGTGGCGGACGGGTTTACGGGTAATATAATCTTAAAAACATATGAGGGTACGGCGCTTGCGCTGCTTGGCAATATAAAAAAGATATTTACGGCGGGAACTCTTTCAAAGCTATCGTATCTTGGCGTGAGAAAAGGCTTGGGCGACTTTAAGAAGAAAATGGACTACAAAGAATATGGCGGTGCCGCTTTAATGGGGCTTACAAAACCCGTAATAAAAGCACACGGCTCGTCTGACGCAAAAGCTTTCAAGAATGCTATAAGGCAAGCGGCACAGTATTCCGAAAAACGAGTAATAGACGGATTGAGTGAACATTTATCGAAGGAGAGCGGTGACGATGACTGATTTACAAAAGACGGCAGGATACATATTTAATGATGAAACACTTCTTAAAACAGCCTTAACACATTCCTCATATTCAAACGAAAAGGGGCTTATTTATAATAATGAGCGGCTTGAGTTTTTAGGCGACTCTCTATTAGGGTTTATAACTGCGGAGTATCTTTATAAAAACTTCGGTAAAGAGCGCGAGGGGGATTTAACAAAGCTCAGGTCATTATTGGTGTGCGAAAATTCGCTGTTTGAATTTGCAAACATACTTTCATTAGGCGAACATTTAATTCTGGGAAAAGGGGAGGAGCAGACGGGCGGCAGAAAGCGCCCTTCTATCCTTGCGGACGCTTTTGAGGCACTCATAGCCGCCGTTTATCTTGACGGTGGAATAGACGCGGTACGACCTTTAGTATTAAAGTTTATAAAGCCCGCCGTTATGGGAATAAACGAAACGGATGATTACAAAACAATTCTTCAAGAGAAAATCCAAAAAGTTAAAGGCAGCACTATTAGATACGAGCTTACCGGAGAAACGGGACCCGACCATGATAAAGTTTTTAGTATGGTCGTAATAATAAACGGAAAACCGGGGGGAGAGGGCAGAGGAAAAAGTAAAAAGGAAGCAGAGCAGCAAGCCGCTAAATCCGCTCTTTCACAGCTATGACGAAAAGGGCTAATATAGCATTTTTCGTGCCGCATGCAGGTTGTCCGCATTCTTGTTCTTTTTGCAATCAAAAACAAATATCCGGTCAAATGAAACCCTTAAAGAGTGAGGATATAATAAAAACGCTAAAAGGCATAAAACGAGAAACGCTTGACAATGAAAAAACAGAGCTTGCCTTTTTCGGAGGCAGTTTTACGGCAATACCAAAAGAGCTTATGCTTAAATATCTTAAAACTGCAAACGAGTTTAAGGACAGCGGTATTTTTCACGGGATTAGAATATCGACGCGCCCTGACTGTGTTTCAGATGAAACCCTTAGCTTGCTAAAAGAATACGGCGTCACCTCAATAGAGCTTGGCGCGCAAAGCACAGATGATAATGTGCTAAAAGCAAACGGCAGAGGGCATACGGCGCTTGAAATAGAAAAAGCATCCAAAAGAGTTAAAGAACACGGTTTTTCCCTTGGTCTTCAAATGATGACGGGACTTTACAAAAGTACAGCAGAAAAAGATTTAAAAGCTTGTACGGATATAATAAAATTAAAGCCTGACACTGTTCGTATTTATCCTACGATAGTTATAAAAGGCACGCGCCTTGAATCGCTTTATAACAGCGGCGAATATACACCGGAAACGCTTGACGAGGCAGTCGATTTATGCGCTTTAATGCTCCCCTTGTTTTATGAAAACAACATAAAGGTTATACGGCTTGGACTTCACTCAGGCGGTGCCGTGGAGGAAGGGTATATAGCGGGTCCATATCACCCGTCATTCGGAGAACTGTGCGAAAGCAAGCTTTACCTAAAAGCGGCACTTATTAAGTTAAAAGACTTGCCTAAAGGTCAGTATACTGTTAAAGTGAAACAAAGCGAGCTGTCAAAAATGATAGGGCAAAAAAGAATAAATATAGAAAAACTGAAAGAGTACGGCTACTGCTGCACTGTAAAGAGCGGAAGTTTAGCACGGTATGAAATAGAAATAGAGAAAATGTGAAACGGTGAAATGTGAATGTATTTACGGTCATTAACAATGCAAGGCTTTAAGTCTTTTCCGGATAAAACAACGCTTAATTTCGGCAAGGGTATTACGGCAGTAGTGGGTCCTAACGGGAGCGGAAAAAGCAATATTTCCGATGCGGTACGCTGGGTTCTCGGCGAGCAGTCCACGAAATCGCTTCGCGGCGCGAAGATGGAGGATGTGGTGTTCGCAGGCACTTCAGAACGCCGCGCTGTAGGCTATGCCGAAGTTACCCTAAAGCTTGATAATAAAGACGGGAATTTAAAGGTTGACAGTTCAGAGGTTAGTATAACGAGACGGTATTATCGTTCAGGTGAAAGTGAGTATAAGCTAAACGGTGAAATCGTAAGGCTTCGGGATATTCATGAGTTGTTTATGGATACGGGGCTTGGAAAGTCGGGCTATTCTATTGTCAGTCAGGGTAAAATTAATGATATGATTTCCGCAAAATCAACGGAAAGACGAGATATGTTTGAGGAAGCGGCGGGGATTTCCCACTACCGCTACCGACGGACAGATTCGCTAAAAAGGCTTGACCAAGCGGAGGACAACTTAATAAGATTAAGAGATATTTTAGCGGAGCTTGAAAACAGGGTAGAGCCTCTTAGGATACAAAGCGAAAAGGCGCAGCAATTTTTAACATATGCCTCCGAAAGAAAGAATTTAGAAATAGGGCTTTGGCTTCGCACGATAGAAAGAACAAAAGAAAATTTAGTAGGGCAGGAAACAAAGCTCACAGCCGCGGACGCACAGTATAAAGCGGCAGAAAAAGAGCTTTTTGACATTGAGGCAAAAATAGAAAGCACACATACAGAGATACAAGAAATAACGGTACGAATAGATGAGAAAAGGCGAACTTCATTTGAAATTGATGAAAAAGCGCTGTCACTTAGCGGCGAAATAGCCGTACTTAAGAACTCTATTGAGCATAATAATGAGGCTATAGACAGAATACTGCGCGACAAGCTTTTAGAAGATGATGTAAACAAGCGTCTTGCCGAGCAAATTGATGAGGCAAAAAAGCAAATAACCGATTTAGAAACGATAATTAACGGTAAAAAGACAGAGCTTTTGGCGGTTACAGATGAGATTAACGCGCTTTCCAGCAAAAGTGAGCTTGCAGCGGGGAAATATGAAACACTTTCCTCTGACTTATCCCGCTTATCTATTGAACTTGCGGATTGCCGTGTGCTTATATCACAAGGCAACTCGTCAGCTCTTGAAATAGACTCAAGAATAAAGGCTATTGAAGAAAACGAGGCAGAGCAAACTCCGCTGATAGACGCTCTCACAAAGCAAAGTGATGAGGCGAAAAACAGTCTTTTACATACAAAAGAAAAATTAACAGAGCATAATAACGCATTAGACGGACTTGTTATGCTAAAAGAGCAAAGAGAGAAAAAAGCAAAAGAAATAGCAGAGCAAGAAAATAAACTTAAAAATGAGTTGATGCAAACGAACTCCAAGTCATCAATGCTTCTTGATTTAGAGCGAAATATGGAGGGTTATTACGGCTCTGTAAAAGCCGTTATGAAAGAGGTGAAAAGGGGAACGCTTACGGGTATTCACGCCCCCGTGTCACAGCTTTTAACGGTCAAAGAGGAGTATGCGCTTGCTATTGAAACGGCACTCGGCGCACAGCTTCAAAATATAGTAACTAACACAGAAGATGACGCAAAGAGAGCGATAACATTTTTGAAAAACAGCGGTTCCGGCAGGGCGACATTTTTACCGCTTACGGCTATTAAGGGAAAAAATCTTGAGGAAAAATCCTTAGAGGATTGTTTTGGGTTTATTGATATTGCATCAAACCTTGTATCGCACGATAAAAAATACAAGGAGATAATACTATCACAGCTTGGCAGAACCGTTGTAGCGGACGATATGGACAGCGCTGTTGTGATAGCCAAAAAGTACGGTTACCGCTTCAAGGTTGTAACGCTTGACGGTCAGGTAGTAAACGCCGGCGGCTCGATAACGGGCGGTTCAAAAACGCATTCGGCAGGCATATTAAGCAGAGGAAATGAAATAGAAAAGCTCAATAAAAAGGCACAGGAGATAAAGTCGGCGCTCAACATTGTGTCGGCAAATGTGAAAAACGCAACTGAAAAATTTAATAAAGCAGAGGCATCACTTACGGCACATAAGAGTGAGATAACAGCGTTAAATGAGGATTTTATTCGTTTTGAAAGCCTGTGGGAGTTAAAAAAAGGTCAGCTTGAAACGGCTCTTTCTTCAAAAAGAGCGCAAGAGGATGAGAAAAACAGTATTGTAATAAGGAAAGAGAAAATCCTGAAAGAAAAGGAAGACGAAGAAAAAAGACTTTTAATTCTGCAAAAGGAAATATCTAAAATAGAAAGTAATCTGTCCGAAATTACGGGCGACAGGGATAGCTTTAACGATGCTCGTGAGCGGCTAATTTCAAAATTACAGGACATTAACCTTCAAATCCTTTCAAACGAGAAAGAGATTGAGGCGAAAAACGAAACGATAGACAGACTTAAAAGGCGCGGCTCTTCTCATAAAGACAGGATAAGTCAGTTGGATTTTGAAATTAAGGAGATAGAGAATAAAAACTCCGATATAAAAGAGCAGATAGAGCAAACTAAAACAGAGCAGGAAAGGCTTGACAAGGATAAGAATGAAATTGAAGAAGTAATTGCAGAGTTTATAAAGCAACGCGAACAAAGCGAATTGCAAAGCAGTAAAATGCGGTTGCTTGAACGGTCAAAATCTACTGAAAGAGAGGCGCTAAGCAGGGAGGTTGTGCGCCTTGAGGAGAGAAAAAGCGCTATGATGCGCGAATACGATGATGTTTGCGCAAAGCTTTTTGAAGAATATGAGCTGACGAGGCGCGAGGCGGAGCAGTTAGGAATTGTTATAGAAAATGTCGGGCAGTCGCAAAAAAGGCTTTCAGAGCTAAAAAGTAAAATAAAGGCGCTCGGCAGCGTAAATGTTGCCGCTATTGATGAATACCGTGAAGTATCGGAGCGTTATTTGTTTTTGGGCGGTCAAATAGAGGATGTGGAGACATCAAAAAAAGAGCTTATAAAAATGATAAACGAATTAACGGATAAAATGGCAAAGCGTTTTTCAGAAAGCTTCATTTTAATAAACGAAAGTTTTTCAAAAACATTTGGCGAGCTTTTCGAGGGCGGCAAGGCAGAGTTAAAGCTTACGGACGAGTTAGATATACTTGAAAGCGGCATAGACATAAATGTGCAGCCGCCGGGTAAAAATATACAGAATATAGACCTCTTATCGGGCGGTGAAAAAGGCTTGTCCGCTATTGCGCTTCTATTTGCTATGCTAAAGGTTTCCCCGTCACCTTTTTGCATATTTGATGAAGTAGAGGCGGCGCTTGATGATGTAAATGTAAACAAGTACGCCTCATACCTTAGAACGATGTCATCAGATATTCAGTTTATTTTGATAACGCACAGGCGGGGCACTATGGAAGAAAGCGATATGCTTTACGGTGTGACTATGCAGGAAAAAGGTGTTTCAAAGCTGCTTGAACTAAAAACAGCGCAAATGGTGAAACAGTTAGGGCTTGAGTAGCCGCAAAATATATGTAGAGGTAATAATATGGGACTATTTAAAAAAATAAATTTCGGTCTTAGAAAAACGAGAAATAATATGTCGGGCGCGTTGGATAATGTGCTTGACAGCTACACTTCAATAGACGCGGAGCTTTTTGACGAGCTTGAGGAAGCTCTCGTTATGGGCGATGTCGGCGTATCGACTGCGAGTGAAATTACAACGAGGCTAAACGACAGTGTACGCAAAAAGGGCATAACGGACCCAAAGAAAATAAGAGCGGAAGTTGTTGAAATCGTTGCCGATATGCTAAAGGGCGGGGAGGATATGGGTCTTATTACAGTTCCGTCAATAATCCTTGTAATAGGCGTAAACGGTGTCGGTAAAACAACGACAATAGGCAAAATGGCTGCGATGTATAAAGCACAGGACAAAAAAGTCATAATGGCAGCGGCAGATACTTTTAGAGCGGCGGCTATTGACCAGCTCCAAATCTGGGCGGACAGAGCAGGTGTTGAGATTGTAAAGCATAAAGAGGGCGCGGACCCCGCGGCCGTAATTTTTGATACTATTGCCGCCGCAAAAGCGCGAAACTGTGATATAATAATATGCGATACGGCAGGCAGACTTCATAACAAGAAAAATCTAATGAGTGAGCTTGAAAAGATATACAAAGTCATAGACAGGGAGCTTCCGTATTCCGACAGAGAAGTGCTTTTAGTCCTTGATGCCACAACGGGGCAAAACGCTATAAATCAGGCAAAGGAATTTAAGAATATAGCGGAAATTACGGGCATAGCCCTTACAAAGCTTGACGGAACGGCAAGAGGCGGCGTTGTGCTTGGCATAAAGAATGATTTAAATATACCCGTAAAATTTGTAGGAGTAGGCGAGGCTATTGACGATTTACAGCCATTTAACCCGCTTGCGTTTGCGGAAGGTCTTTTTATATCATTACCGGAGGACTTTGAAGAAGACGAGCCGGAATATGTTGAAGCTATGATAAAAGCAGATTTAGAAGCAATAACGAAAGAACCTCAAGAAGAAACAAAAGAAGAAACAGAAGAAGAAACTGAGGAAACAGAAGAAGAAACACACGATGACGAAAAGCCGGAAGATGACGACAAAAAGAAAAAAGGCTTTTTCGGAAGGATATTCGGATGAAAGAGTTTTTAATAGCGTCTCACAACTTGAAAAAGCGCGATGAGTTGGCGCGTATATTAAAACCACTTGGAATTACTGTAATAACGGCGGCAGAAGCGGGGTTTACTTTAACGGATGTAGAGGAAACGGGCGATACATTTGAGGAAAATGCCCTATTAAAAGCAAGAAGCGGCGCAAAAGAGGGTAAAATGCCTTGCGTTGCCGATGACTCCGGTTTATGCGTCGATTATCTTGACGGCGCGCCCGGCATATATTCCGCAAGGTATGCGGGGGAGCATGGCAACGATGAGAAAAATATAGAAAAACTGCTTTTTGAGTTAAAAAATGTTCCGAAAGAAAAAAGAACGGCGCGTTTTGTATCCGTTGCGGCGTGTGTTTTTCCTGACGGCAGGGAGATAGTCTGCCGCGGGGAGTGTGAGGGTGAAATTGGTTTTGAAGTAAAAGGCAGCGGCGGATTTGGTTATGACCCTATCTTTTATGCAGGTGGTAAAAGCTTCGGGGAATTAACTCCAAAGAATAAAGATAAATTAAGCCACAGAGGGGAATCTCTCAGAAAACTAAAGGAGGAATTATTATGAAACGCATTTGGAAGGTACTGTTGTCAATCTTGCTCGTTTTCGTTATTCTTATCGCTTCTTTTGCTACTCTTTTGTTTTTTATGACAAGAGAAACGAAAGATTTGGTCGTGGATTATGAAACGACGAACCCCTATATCACGGAGCGCGGCAAAGCATTCGTATCGGCGCACCGCTCAGGTGGAGGGCAGTTTCCGGAAAACACTTTAATGGCGTTTGAAAACTGCATTAACAGCAAGGAGTTTAACACGGACATTTTTGAGTTTGACTTACATATTACGAAGGACGGGGAATTAATATTGCTGCACGACTCAACGCTTGACCGTACTACTGATTCAGCCGAAACACTAAAGGTTGATAAAGCAAAACCGTCCGACTATACATACGATGAAATCAGAAATCTGAATTTCGGAGAGAGTTTTACGGACGAAAACGGCAATAAACCCTACGCAGGGTTAAGAGGCGACAAAATTCCTGAAAACCTAAAGGCAGTGAAGATTGAAGCCGTTCTTGACTATTTACAGTCTAACGGCGACTTCAGCTATATAATTGAAATTAAAAATGGCGGGGAGCTTGGCGAAAAAGCGGCTGATAAGCTTTACAAAATCCTTTCCGAAAAGAAGATGCTTGAAAAAGCTATAATAGGCACATTCCATGTCAATGTCAGCAAATATATGGACAAAACCTATCCCGATATGCTTCGCTCTTGCAGTCTTACAGAGGGAATAGTATTTTATATGTGCGCATTTTTTGGTATTGATAAAGAGGTGGGAAGCTTTAATTACAAAGCCTTACAAATACCAAGCAGTGCTTTTGTTATAAACACAGGCACAACACGAGTTGTAAATTATGCGCATAAACACAACATCGCTGTACAGTATTGGACTGTAAATGATGAAAAGGAAATGAAATACCTTAATGAAATAGGTGCAGATGCAATTATTACGGATTATCCCGAAAGGGCATACGCGGTAATTAACTCCTTAAACGGAGAATTAGTTTAACAAATAAGAGGGGAGCCGATTTTTCGGCTCCCTTCATATTGACAAATTTCTATTTTTGTATATAATATATATGTATTTCAGGGGCGGGTGCAATTCCCCACCGGCAGTAAAGTCTGCGAGCCGCAAAAGCGGTTGATTGAGTGAAACTCTCAAACCGACGGTATAGTCCGGATGAAAGAAATAGTTTTTTTACTATTGCCCGATTTATCGGTTTTTTTACTTTTAAAGGGGGCATTATTTTGAACAGAGAAACATTAAAAAAATATATTACAATTGCGGTGCTTGCGGCTTTTGCGTTTATGGCAGTAGCTTTTGGCAGAATACCTGTTGTACTGTTTTTGTCGTATGAGCCAAAAGACATAATTATAACCATTGGCGGCTTTTTATTAGGTCCGTTTGCAAGCGTTTTAATCTCGGTTACAGTGTCTTTTTTAGAAATGGTTACAATAAGCTCTACAGGCATAATAGGCTTTTTTATGAATGTTCTTGCGACTTGTTCATTTGCGACTACAGCATCTTTAATTTACAAGAAAAAACGCACAATCAAAGGTGCGGCAATAGGGCTTTTTTCAGGTATTATAACAGCAACTCTCGTTATGCTTCTTTGGAACTATATAGTTACACCAATTTTTATGCATGTGCCGCGTGAAGAGGTAGTAAAGCTTTTAGTTCCCGCAATTTTACCGTTTAATTTACTCAAAGGCGGCATAAACACAGCTCTAACACTGCTGCTTTATAAACCTGTAAGTTCAGCTCTTAGGAAAGGAAAGCTTTTGCCGGCACAAACTGCTCGTGTAAAAAGAAAGCAAAGTATCGGCGTTCTTATTATATCGCTTATAATACTTTTAACATGTATTATATTTGTTTTAGCGTTAAAAGGAATAATTTAATAATCAATCAATATACTGTATCTGTAACGCTTAAAATTAGGGATATACTTCTTTATTTACAGAAAACTATTGACAAAGGAAATCAAAGTAGATAGAATTTCTTTACCCGCTTGTGCGATAAGTATTTTTTAGGAGTGTTTTTGTATGATTTTTGATAAGGTTAGAACAATAATATGCGAACAGCTTGACC
The DNA here is from genome assembly GCA_012511005.1 of Clostridiales bacterium. Lineage (GTDB taxonomy): Bacteria > Bacillota > Clostridia > Oscillospirales > Acutalibacteraceae > DTU089. Next base: position 3,101 of record JAAZGX010000204.1, on the reverse strand, counting down.
TTGAGGAGGACAAAGTAACTATGGACTCCAATATTTTGGAAGACCTTGGTGCAGACAGCCTTGATATTATAGACCTTATTATGTCTTTCGAGGATGAGTTTGATATTGAAGTACCGGATGAGGAAATTGAAGGAATTAAAACGGTGGGAGACCTTGTTAAATATATAGAGGAGCATTAAATATTAAATGTCACAGGAGCAGAAAAAACTTGTAGAAGCAATAACCGCCATGGAGGATGACTTTGCAAAATGGTATACGGATATTGTAAAAAAAGCAGATTTAATTGACTATTCGAGCGTTAAGGGATGTATGGTTATACGCCCCTATGGCTATGCTATTTGGGAGAACATACAAAAGGATTTAGACAGAAGATTTAAGGAAACAGGGCATGAAAATGTCTATATGCCGCTTTTTATTCCGGAGTCGCTTCTTCAAAAGGAGAAAGACCATGTAGAGGGCTTTGCGCCGGAGGTTGCCTGGGTAACACACGGCGGAGACGAAAAACTGACGGAGCGCCTTTGCGTTCGCCCGACTTCCGAAACGCTTTTTTGTGAGCATTATTCAAATATAATAGAGTCCCACAGGGATTTGCCAAAGCTTTATAATCAGTGGTGTAATGTGGTGCGCTGGGAAAAGACGACGCGCCCGTTCTTGCGTTCCCGCGAGTTTCTTTGGCAGGAGGGGCACACAGCCCACGCCACAAAACAGGAAGCTGTTGAAGAAACGGAGCGTATGCTCAATGTATATGCTGATTTTTGCCGTGAAACGCTTTCAATGCCCGTTGTAAAGGGCAGAAAAACAGAGAGTGATAAATTCGCGGGGGCAAAAGCCACATATACTATTGAGGCGTTAATGCATGACGGTAAAGCGCTACAAGCCGGCACCTCCCACTATTTTGGGGACGGCTTCGCTAAAGCCTTTGATATAACATATACAGATAAAGACAATACATTACAATATGTTCACCAAACCTCTTGGGGCGTTACAACGCGCCTTATCGGCGGTATGATTATGTCACACGGGGACAATAACGGGCTTGTGGTTCCCCCTGCGGTAGCGCCGATACAGGTTATAATTTTACCCGTTGCACAGCATAAAGCCGGCGTTCTTGAAAAAGCGCGGGAGCTAAAAGCGCGGCTTGAAAAGAGTTTTAGAGTAAATATTGATGACTCTGATAATTCAGCAGGCTGGAAATTCGCGGAATATGAAATGAAAGGCGTGCCTATCAGACTTGAAATAGGACCTCGTGATATTGAAAAGGAACAGTGCGTATTAGTGCGCCGCGATAACAGAGAAAAGAGTTTTATAAAGTTTTCAGAGCTTGAAAGCGCTATTGACGCTATGCTTAAAGATATTTCTGTTTCACTTTATGAAAAAGCGCTTAAAAATCAAAATGACCGTACATATATTTGCCATACGGCAGACGAGATTATAAATGTGCTTTCAGAAAAAGGCGACGGATTTATTAAAGCCATGTGGTGTGAAAGCGAAGAATGCGAAGAAAAAATAAAAGAGCAGACGGGCGTCGGCTCGCGCTGCATACCATTCGAGCAAGAGGCTTTGGGCGATAAATGTGTTTGCTGCGGCAAGCCTGCCAAAACCATGCTTTATTGGGGAAAATCATATTAAACTATAAGTAAAATAATAAAACGCGGGTATATAACCTGCGTTTTATTCGTGATTGCAACATTCACCCTTTATATGTTATATTTTATTAGTAAACAAGAGGGGGGAAGGATATGACAGAGATAAGAAAAAATCCGGAAACATCAGAGCAGTGGCGAGGGTATTGGGAAGGTATTTTAGACAAAGGCGGCAATCCCTTTCTTTGCCCCGGAGCGGACGATACAAAAAGAAGGCTTGTATGGACAAGCGGTAAAAATGAAACAGAGCCTTTTGTCCTTTTTAGTGAAAGCCCGTCGTTAGACGATGCAAAACGCATAAAAGCAAGGCGGGTTTTACTTCCAAACTCTGTTGTGGACGCAAATCATGCGGAGTTTTCAGAGCTTTTGCCAAATAGAACATATTATTACAGGTGCGTTACAAATGAAACACAGTCTGACATATATTCATTTAGCACAAAGGAAAAAAGTGATGTATTCAGTTGTATTTATGTAGCAGATGTGCATGTTGGCAGCAGTAATGACAACCCCGATGTTTTGATTGAAACGAGTTTTCGTTTGCATAAGGTGTTTTTAGAGGCGCTAAGTCACAGACCCTCTATTTCAATGATACTCTCGGGGGGAGACCAGGCAAGTTCAGGCAAATCAGAGGAATACAGGGGTTTTGCGGCTTCTCCCGTCCTTTCGAAAATACCTGTTAACTGCATAATAGGCAACCACGATAAAAAGAATTTTGTGTATACATATTTTTTTAACAACCCGAACTACAAAATAGACGGCTCGCACTCCTTTATGGGCAGCAACCACTGGTTTACACATAATAATGTGCTTTTTGTTTGCATTGACAGTAATAATCCGTGTCTAAATAACCATATAAAGACATTTCGGGCGGCATTTGCAGAAAACCCGAACTGCAAGTGGAAAATAGTGATGATTCACCACGATTTATACGGCGGTCATAATAAAAATCGTACAAGGGAAAACAATTTACTTGCAAGACTTTTAGTGCCGCTTATTGATAAGTACGGCATTGATTTAGTAACGGGCGGACACAATCACTATTACAGCCGTTCACACATTTTATACAACAGAAAAGTGTCACAAAATACGGACGGTTTAAAAGAAATAGTAAATCCGAAAGGTACAGTCTTTTTAGCTTCCGGCTCTGTAAACAGCCCAAGGAGAGGAAAAGAGAGATACACAAAAGGTGAAGAATGTGCCATAGACCATATTTCCGAAACTGACAGAATATACAATATACTCGACTTCCAAGGCGATATGCTCACGATAAATTCGTATGTTTTCAATCAAAAAGAGCCGTTTGAAAAGTTTTCAATAATAAAAAAGGGAAACGACGGCGCACATAAAAAATCAAGATTTCCTTTTTATTATATTCTGTGGCGCCCCATAACACTTTTTTACGGCATTATTAACAATAAAATTGAGATAAAACGGCTTAATAAAAAAGGAATATTTAAC
>JAAZGX010000203.1 GCA_012511005.1 Clostridiales bacterium | reverse complement strand
GTATCCGTTTCATCTTTTTCAACAGGCAGTTTCACAGTATTAGGAAAATCCGGAACATAGCCGAGAGAGTCAAAGTCGCCGACGATTAAATCAGGTGAAACGCCGCAAAGAGAAAGATTTAAAAAGCCTTTGTCAGCGGCTATTATAAAAGAATTTTCATATTTCTCAAAAAGCTTTTTTGAAAAATCTCCGGCGCCGATTATCTGGCAAACTTTCAAGGCAAATCCCCCTTATTGATTTTCTTAATTTTACTGTTATAATTACAAGAAGTCAATATCTCATTTGTTTTAAGAATAAAATCAAAAAAATGTTTATTTATATAAAACACAGTTTTATTGACGGTTTTCCGTCACTATGATAAAATCAATTTATCAGATGCCCTAAATAAAATAAGGAGCAATCACAATGGAAAACAAATTGCGTGAATTTGGAATTCGGGATAAAATAGGTTATGCTTTGGGGGACTTTGGCTGTAATTTGAGTTTTTCGCTTATTACGGCTTATTTGCTCATATATTACACACAGTACATGGGACTAACACCGGAGCAGTTTGGCGTGATTATTCTTGTATTAAAAATTTGGGATGCCATTAACGACCCTTTAATGGGTACGATTATTGATGTTAAGCCAATAAGCAAAGAAAGCAAATTCAAGCCGTGGATAAAAATCGGCTCACACGGCTTGATTATTAGCGGCGCCGTTGTATTCTTACCCTTTCCCAATGCTTCTATATGGGTCAAAATAGCAATCTGCCTTGGTGCTTATTTGGTTTGGGACGTATGCTATACGCTCGTAAATGTGCCGTATGGCGCGATGAACGCTACAATTTCCTCTAAAGCAGACGAGCGAACATCCCTTTCCGTTTGGCGCAGTATAGGTGCTGCTTTAGGCGGGCTTTTGGTATTGCTTATACCGCTTATTGGCTATGACGATAACGACAGGCTTTTAGGGGAACGGTTTTTCTTTATTGCTCTTATTATGGGCATTGTTGCTTTTGCAGCTTATACGGGGCTTCTAAAGCTTACGACAGAGCGAGTTAAGGTTGTTCATACAGAGGAAAAAATAAATTATCGTGATGCTGTAAAAGGCTTTATGAAAAACCGCCCGTTATTCGGTCTTAGTATAGCCTCATTTATGCAAATAGTTTTCTTTATGTCAACAACAACGACAACGGCTCTCGTGTTTCAAATATATTTCCGTCAGGCAAAAATGACTACAATGGGTACTATTGCGGCATACGCTCCGCAAGCTATATGCTTACTGCTTACGAGCGCGTTATCTAAAAAGTACGGCAAACGCTTTATTTCAGCCGCGCCGCTTATAATCAGCGTTATTTCAGCCGCATTTATGCTCTTAATCCCCGTGTCCCGTGAAAGTGGACTGTGGGTTTATGTGGCCTTTCTTATGGTAGCAAATCTTGGCGGCGGTTTTTTCAATTTTGTCGTTTGGGCGATGGTTTCAGACTGTGTAGATTATCAGCAGCTTAAAACGGGCAAGCGTGAAGAGGGGAGCGTATACGCCGTTTATTCACTTTTCAGAAAGCTGGCACAAGGTGTTGGCGCGTCATTGTTAGCCTTTCTGTTAAAATATGCGGGGTATATCAGTGAATTAGGCGCAATGCAAACAGAGCAAACTGCTATTAATATTAAAAATATGTCAATAATTTTAATACTCATAGGTGCTGTAACAATGTTTGTTTCGCTTTTCTTTATATACAACCTCGGCAAAAAAGAGGTTAGAGAGCTAAGCGAAACTCTTGGGCTTGAAGAAAACACTATTGATGTTAACAAAGCGTTTGAAAATAGAAATGACTAATAAACGAAAGAATATATAACATCAAAATTGACGCTTTTTACAGCGTGTCTAAAAAAATATCCGTTCTATCTTTATAAGCCGTTAGGTACTTGTCTGTATTTACAAATTCTAAAAGCTCTTTTTCCGAAAGCCATATGTATGATATTGTTTCGCCCTCTAAAAGCCGGATAGCGTCTTTATCACAATCAGTAATACATAAATAGCCGTAATAGATAGTGTGCTTTTCTGGGCTTATAATATGATAAACCTCTGTTAAATCATTTGTCTCTATGCCGGTTTCTTCTCTTAATTCTCTTACTGCACACTCATATGGCGTTTCGCCTTTTTGCGCGCTGCCTCCTGCGGACAATTCAAAAAGTGCGGGAAACGAGTGCTTTGTAAAAGCCCTTTGTGTCAAAAGATAATCACCGTCAATATGACGCACGATAATATCACATACAAGGCGTAAAAGCCCGTCAGGTACAGGCTCGCTGCTTAGCAAATCTGTTCCGGCAAGCGTTTCATCAGCGTAATAAGCGTCCCAAAGTTCCATTTTATTATTCCTCTTTCATTTTTATAAAAACAATACTTTATACAATTCATCCGCAAAAATTTTGTGGGCGTCGCGCGTCGGGTGATTTACACCGTTAGAAAGCATTTTATCGGTGTCAACTCCACTTTTATAAAGCGCCTTCCAAATGGAAAAGCAATCCGCAACCGGCACAGAATATTGATTTGCCGCATCTTTAGCGGCATTGACATACGATTCTTGTATACCGTTCGTAACTATTTGTGCCGTAATTTGAGAGAACTCATAGTGCGGATTATCTTTGTTAGCAGGTTTAGTATTCATCATATTTTGTGTTAAAATAATAACCTCAATTTTAGAGCTTAAAAGAGTTTTTATAATTTCCCTCATAGCATTTTCATATTTAACAAGGCGGTTTATACCACCCACACAGTCATTCAATCCAAAGGCTGCAACGCATAAATCGGGCTTTGCAGAAAGAACCTCACCAATTCTTCTAAGACCGTCCGTTGCAGTTTCGCCGTTTACTCCAAAGTTTAGGATTTTAACTTCAATTGACAGCCTTTCTTTTATCATAATATAAAGGATATTGTGATAAACAGAATTATTATCAATAATATCGTCTTCAAACGCCGCTGCCGTTACACTATCTCCGAAAAAAGCAATAGTAACGGGGGATGCAGCTTTCTTGTCGCCAATTTTACTTAATATTTTCTCTGCTGTTTTCATAAAATCACCTCAATATTTATAATATCATGTTTTATGTAAAAATGCTATTACAAAGAAAAACATTATGATAAAGTTAAAATACCCTTTGACATTTAGACTTTTATTCGCTATAATATAGCAGTTCTGTAAGGGCTTGTAGCTCAGTTGGGAGAGCGTTCGGTTCGCATCCGAAAGGTCGTGGGTTCAAATCCCTTCAAGTCCACCAGAAAAAAACCGCTTTCGAGCGGTTTTTTCAACGAAATAAATTCTTTGTGTTATTGTGTTATAACAAACTTGCAGCGGCGGCGTGGTATCCGCCGAAAATGCTT
>JAAZGX010000202.1 GCA_012511005.1 Clostridiales bacterium | reverse complement strand
CTGAATAGCCTTTTCCGCTGTGGCGGGTATTATTGTTTATATTTCTATAGATACACTGCTTCCGACCGCGGAAGAATACGGAGAGCATTCACTGTCCGTAAAAGGAGCGGTTTTAGGCATGGCGGTAATGGCGGCAAGCCTTATCTTGTTTGCCGGTTAAAGCGGTAAAAAACCCTTTAAAAAAGCGATAAAAACGCCTATTTTTCCAAAGTTATCGGTTTCCCAACATAATCCGACAAATAATTAGTTATATTTAATATAATTTATCACTTCATACATTTCCTTCACTTCTTGAATAATCATATATTTCTTCATAAAATCGTAATCGACTTTACCCTTTGTGTTGATAGGTAGCACAATCTTTTGCCTTTTCATTCTAGATGCATTAAACTTGTAGCCGTAAGCATATTTATTTTTTTGTTTAAATAATCTTCTGATGAATTTTGAAACCTTATGCTTTGATAAATACTCTTATAAAGAAATTCAGTATAATGCTTTACAGGAGTTTTTCCTAATGTGTTATTTACTTCGTTTATTTTTACTGTATCTTTTATTACTGAAAATTGACTAAGTAATTTATCCTTTTTTACTTGTGGCGATACATTAGCTCTCGCTAAATTGTCTTCTATAGCCTTATAAATCTTATGACCATCTAAAACAGTTTTATCTCCAGTTAAACTATCTATATCAAAATTTTTGTACTCTATCTCCCTAAGGGCAAGTAAAATCCCAGAAACTATTAGTGGTTTATCTTTATCCTGTATACTTCCATAATTCCTTAAATCTTCATGGAGTAAGGCTGCATCTCTTAATATATCTGATGTTTCCTTTTCGTAATCAGTGGCTTCTTTTAGTATTTCCTTTATATAGTACTCATCTATATTTTCCTCTTTAAATGAAATAAAAGTCTCTATTTTAGGTAATTCCTTATAATTCAAGCGCTCGTCAACAAATAAAGGTGTTATATTATGCCTTTTTTCATTGCCAGATACACCGATTGCAATAATTTTTTTATATGTAGTATTTTTCGCCAAATGTTTACCATAGAACAAAGCACCATTAACTGCAAAATCTTTGTTACTTCTAACATCTTCTTTTAAAATATCATTTTCATCTCGATTTTTATGCGAAGATAAATCGGCTTTATTTTCTATTACAATTAAAAAATCTTTTACCACTCCCGTGTATTCAGGAAATCCGACATTTCCTGTTCCTGATTTTGAAGCGGATTTCAAAGCTTCGTGGATTTCAATTATATTACTTCCTTGTGGTGAAAAATGATTTAAACCAGCTTCTTTTAATAAATCATAAACCCAAAGGTCTGTGCTTGCTTCTTTTTTCATAAATATTGTATCCCTCGCTATATATTTTCATTTTCTTTAATGTGCTCCACTATATCCCCGAAATCGCAATCTAGCTCATTGCACATTTTATCGAGAATAGACAACGCCATATACTCATTCTTATTCATTTTAGTAATTGTATTAGGCGAAATATTCGTTAGTTTTCTTATACCAGCTTTGCTCATTTTTCTGTCTATCAATAATTTCCAAAGTTTATTGTATGAAACGACCATTATAAACCTCCTCGTGCCATACTGGATAAAATTATATCACGCAGCATATAATTTCGCAAGGTTTTGCGATAAGTTCGCAAGAGATAATATCACAAAAAAGAAAGACTGCACTAAAGGTTTTATCCTTCAGTACAGTCTTAACTTTTAGTCTCCGCTTAAAGAAAGTAGGTCAAAAATTTGCTTGTTTTTGTAAATCCCTAAGGTGAACTCACTTTGGGGCGGTTTTTTAATAATATTTATATGGTTT
>JAAZGX010000201.1 GCA_012511005.1 Clostridiales bacterium | reverse complement strand
CGGCAGACAATATAAAGGCTAACTTAGCACAGCTTGACGAGCTGATAAAAGCAGGGTGTGAAATTATCCGTATGGCAGTTCCCGATAAAAATGCAATACCTGCTTTTTCAAAGGTGTGTGAGCATTCGTCTATACCTGTTGTGGCAGATATTCATTTTGATTATAGGCTTGCTCTTTTAAGTCTTGAAGCGGGAGCGGCAAAAATAAGAATTAATCCCGGTAATATCGGGTCCGCCGACAAAATAAAAATAGTTGCAGACGAATGTCAAAAAAGGGGCGTTCCTATCAGAATAGGTGTAAATTCAGGCTCTCTTGAGAAGGATTTACTCTTAAAATATGGCGGTCCTACGGCACGGGCGCTGTCAGACAGCGCGCTTCGTCATATCAAGCTTCTTGAGGACTGTGATTTTTATGACATTATTGTTTCAATAAAATCCTCCGAAGTTAAAAATATGGTGAACGCATATAGAATTGCGGCAGAAGAGTGTGACTATCCGCTCCACCTTGGAGTTACGGAAGCGGGAACAGAAAGGAGTTCACTCATAAAGTCGAGCATAGGAATAGGCGCATTACTTCTTGACGGGATTGGGGATACAATCAGAGTTTCCATAACGGGGGACTGCACAAAAGAAGTTGAAGCGGGGTTTGATATATTAAAGGCGCTTGAAATCCGCGTGAACTCGCCTATTATAGTGTCTTGCCCCACATGTGCCAGAACAGAGATTGATTTGATTTCACTTGCAAATGAGATAGAGCTTGCTGTAAAGCATATTAAAAAACCTATTAAAATTGCCGTTATGGGTTGCGTTGTAAACGGACCGGGCGAAGCTAAAAATGCCGATATAGGCGTTGCGGGCGGTAAGGGCTGCGGAATGATTTTCAAGCGCGGCGACATACTCAGAAAAGTAGATGAGAATGAAATAGTACAAGAACTTTTAAAGGAAATAGAATTATTATGACGAGCGGTTTTAACGAGATATTTGGCAGATACATAAGTAACACAAAGTATTTAACAATGCTTTCAAACGCAAAGGTTTTAAGCGTTGACATACATAAGGAGGATTTAACCTTAAACGCGCTGCTCAGCGTTGACCTTTTTGAAAATATAATGTGCCTTAAAGCTACGGCAAACGAGATAAAAAAGGCGCTAAATTTAAGGTCTGTTCAGCTTGACTTTACCTTGCCGCCGGCACAGTTAAAGGAAGAATGTTTTCCTGTGCTTTTGCGCGTTGCGAAAGCGAATATTCCGGTGTCAAACGGCTTTTTAGATGATGCGAAAACAAGCTTTAATGATGATAAATTTATAATAGAGCTTGTAAACGGCGGCTGTGATGTATTGGGGGAGTCAGGTTTATGCGAGTTTTTAACGGAGTATGTAAAAGAGCATTTCGGCAGAGATATTACGGTTGAAGTAAAAGGCGACGACCTTGATATGACACAGTTTCTTGACGCGCGAAACGAAGCGGATAAAGCGTTAACGGCAACAGACGATGACGACACGGCGGACAAGCCTCATGAAATTATAGAAGGTTTTCCTTTGTATTTTGAAACGATGCGCCCTATTTACGGCACTAAAATTACGAGCCGCCCCGTTTTTATGAAAGACACAACATTTGAGGACGGCAGAGTTACTGTTTGGGGCGATGTCATTAAAAAGGATGAGAAAAAAACAAGAGACGGCAGAAGCCTTATACTCAATTTTTTAATTACGGATTATACAAATTCATATTATTTAAAGTTTTTTGATAAAAAAGAGAATTTAGAGGACTTAAACAGCAAAATAGATGAGGGTGTAACACTCGTGGTTAAAGGCGACATTATGTATGACGACTTTAGCAAGGACTATATTATACGACCCGTTAGTGTTTCTACAATAAAGAAGTTTTTACAGCCCGACACAAGTGAAGAAAAGCGTGTGGAATTACACATGCATACGAATATGTCAGCTTTAGACGCTATGGCGGATGTTAAAGAGCTTGTCGAAAGAGCCGCGTTTTATGGACATAAGGCTGTTGCCGTGACGGACCACGGAGTTGTACACGCGTTTCCGCAAGCGGCATTAGCAGGTAAAAAACATAATATAAAAATTATATACGGCGTAGAGGCTTATTTAGTCGACGATACAATTTTGAGTGATGAAGACGCAAAAACTGATAATATTAAAAAACTCCAGTACTACCATGCGATAATTCTTGTTAAGAATAAAACGGGGCTTAAAAATCTTTATAAGCTAATAAGCGCGTCAAATCTTGAGTATTTTTACAGAAAACCGCGTATGCCTAAAAGCCTTATAAGCGAAAAAAGAGAGGGGCTTATAATAGGCAGCGCCTGTTCATACGGAGAGGTGTTTGACGGTGCTGTAAGAGGTAAAAGCCTTGAGGAGCTTAAAAGTATAGCCTCATTTTACGACTATCTTGAAATACAGCCTGACGGCAATAACGCTTATATGATAGAAAGCACGGCGGAGGAATACGAGCATATAAAGTCCGTTGAGGATATTCGTAAAGTAAACAAGGCGATTATCGCACTTGCTGACAGTCTTAAAAAACCCGTCGTCGCAACGGGAGATGTTCACTTTTTAGCACCGGAGGACGCAAAATACCGCGCTGTTTTATTGGCGGGGCAAGGCTTTGAGGATGCGGACAATCAAGCGCCGCTTTACCTTAAAACCACAGATAAAATGTTGGAAGAATTCTCATATCTTGGAGAAGAAGCGGCGCGGGAATTTGTAATAACAAATCCAAATAAAATTGCCGATATGGTAGAGAACGATATACGCCCGATACCGGAAGGAACTTTTATTCCGAAAGTTGAGAATGCGGACAAGGACTTAAAAGAAGCTTGCTGGAGCAGAGCAAGAGAAGTCTACGGCGACGATGTGCCGAAAATCGTTTCGGACAGGCTTACGAGAGAGTTGAATTCCGTTATAAAGCATGGTTTTGCGGGGCTTTATATGATTGCAAGGGTACTCGTTAAATATTCTGAAGATAACGGTTATTATGTAGGCTCAAGGGGTTCTGTCGGTTCATCATTTGTAGCGACTATGGCTGGCATATCTGAGGTTAATCCGCTTCCTGCACATTATGTTTGCCCTAAATGTAAATATTCACAGTTTTTTGTTAATAATGAATATGGCTCCGGTTATGACCTTGAGGAAAAGGACTGCCCAACATGCGGCGCGCGGCTTTTAAGGGACGGGCACGAGATACCGTTTGAAACATTCTTAGGATTTGACGGTGATAAAGCGCCCGATATTGACCTTAACTTTTCGGGCGAGTTTCAGGCAGAGGCTCATAAATATACGGAGCAATTATTCGGAAAGTCACATGTTTTCAAGGCGGGTACGATTTCAGGCATAGGTGAAAAAACTGCGTATGGCTTTGCTAAAAAGTATATAGAGGAAAGAGGTATATCGGTATCTAAAGCAGAGCTTATAAGGCTTGCCAATGGCTGTATCGGAGTGAAAAGGACTACGGGGCAGCATCCGGGCGGTATGGTAGTTGTACCGGCAGAGTATGAAATATATGACTTCACACCGGTTCAGCATCCTGCTGACAGTGCTGATAAAAATATAATAACAACACATTTCGACATTGATTCCATACACGAAACTCTTTTAAAGCTTGACGAATTAGGGCATGATGTTCCTACTATGTATAAGCATCTTAAAGATTTAACGGGCATTGATGTTATGGATATAGATATATGCGATAAAAAGCTGTTAGAGCTTTACACCTCGCCAAAGCCGCTCGGAGTTACGAAAGAGGATATTAATTGGGAAACGGGCACTCTTTCAATTCCTGAGATGGGGACAGACTTCGTATGTCAGATGCTCGTTGAGGCAAAGCCGCGCACATTTTCAGACCTTTTACAGATTTCGGGGCTTTCCCATGGGACAGATGTTTGGCTCGGTAATGCACAGGAGCTTATAAAGAAAAATGTATGTGCTATATCTGAAGTTGTCAGCACAAGAGATAGTATTATGGTGTATCTTCTTCATAAGGGTTTAGAGGCAAAGGATGCTTTTAGAATAATGGAAGCAGTGCGTAAAAAGGACAAGTTTTTAACGGAAGAAATGCAGGACATTATGAGAGAACACGATGTACCGGAGTGGTATATTAATTCTTGCCATAAAATCCAGTATATGTTCCCGAAAGCGCACGCCGCGGCTTATGTAATAGCGGCTTTGCGGCTTTCATGGTTCAAAATTTATGAAAAGCTTGCGTATTACGGCGCTTTTATGACGGTGCGCGGCTCTGATGTTGACTTTGAGTCGCTAAATACGGGAAAACAAGCCGTGTCGGCATACTTAAAATCAATTGAGGAAAAACGCGCTAAAAACGAGGCGACTGCCGTTGAGCTAAAAATAGCCTCCACAATGCAGATAGTATATGAGGCGATGGCAAGGGGAGTTAGCTTTTTACCGATAGACATTTATAAGTCGGACGCCGCTAAATATTTATCGGAGGACGGCGCATTAAGACTGCCTTTTTCCGCTATTCCCGGAGTAGGTACAAATGCCGCAAAGAGTATGAAAGAAGCAAGAGAACAAGGCGGAGAGTTTTCTTCGATAGAGGATTTCCAAATTCGCTCCGGTGCTTCGTCATCAACAATTGAGCTGTTAAAACAAGCCGGAACATTTGGCGAGCTTCCGGAAAGTGACCAAATGTCTCTTTTCGATTTTTAAGGGGGGAAAACTTTTATGCAGGGCGCTAAAAGTGCGGCACAGACCCATCAATGGTTCAAGCTTGATAATGCGGGTAAAATCTTCCCGGGGCAAAATAACAGCAAATGGTCTAATATATTTCGCGTTTCCGTATCACTTGAAAGCGATGTTGAAAAGAAAACGCTTGAAACAGCATTAAAGGATACCCTGAAAAGATTTCCCTGCTATGCAGTCAGAATAAGGCGGGGTTTATTTTGGTACTATCTTGAAAATTTAGAGGGTGTTTACCCGCCTGTTATGGACGATATAAAAAATCCCTGCCACCGTGTAAATTTTAAGGAAAACAACAGATTTCTTTTTCGCGTTTATGTATATAAAAACAGAATTTCCGTAGAGTTTTTTCATGCCCTTACGGACGCTTACGGCGCGACAACATTTCTTTTGACGCTTACGGCACAGTATTTAAGACTTTTCGGGGCAGATATACCGCCTAAAGGAATGGTGTTTGATATAAATGAAAAAGCAAGCAAGAGTGAGCTTGAGGACTCTTTTTTAAGATTTGCCAACTCGAAGGCAAAAATAAAACGCTCGTCTGACTTCGTTTACCATGCAAAAGGCGAGCGAATAGGCAGGCATAAAATCAACATTACAACGGGTTATATAGATTGCGCCGCTTTTCGTAAAAAAGCAAAAGAATACGGTGTTACCGTAACAGAGCTTTCTGCCGCTATACTTCTTGATATACATTACAGAAAACAACTGGCAGAAAATCGCAAACAGAAAATAGTAAGCATACAAATACCTGTAAACCTCAGAAATCATTTCCCGTCAGAAACGCTTAGAAACTTTTCGCTTTGTTATAATATAAAATTAGACCCCAATATGGGGGATTATACATTTGATGAAATAGTAAAGCATGTTGCGCAGAGCTTGCGGTTACAAAATAACAGCAAAGAGCTAAACGCGATGATGACGAAGAACCTTGCACTTGAAAAGAGCATTTTTATGAGAATAATGCCGCTTTTTATTAAGAAAACAGCTATATATACATCATTTGTGCTTACGGGTGAAAAGACGGTCAGTGCGCTTTTTTCAAATGTCGGCATAGTTACCGTTCCGGACGAAATTAAGCCGTTTATAAAAAATGTGATGCTTATGACGGGACCGGGGATATTAAACGGTGCAAGGCTTGCGGCAATCACATATGAGAATACGCTTGCAATTTCCTTTGCCAACATTTATAAAGAAAATGATATAGAGCGTGAATTTTTTACTCGTATAGTTAAGCTTGGCGTTCATGTAAAGATAGAGAGTAACAGAGAATAGAGGGGATATAGATGGCATATTGTATAAACTGCGGAGTTCTGCTTGACGACGGCGCTCTTAAATGCGTGCTTTGCGATACTGCCGTAACAATGCCTGAGAAAAACGCTGAAACAGCCGCTTCTCCCGCATATCCGGAAAGGCTCGTAATACCTAATTCAGTCAGGAAGAGATATACGGTATTTCTTATAAGCGTGATACTTTTAATACCGAATATTATTTGTGTAATAATCAACATTCTTATGCCTGATAAAGGGTTATGGAGTGTATATGTAGTATCGTCAAGCCTTTTTGTGTGGCTTATAATTGCGGTGCCTATGATGTTAAAGAAAATGAACCCTTACATTATTCTGACGGCGTACACTATAAGCGCTTTACTCTATGCGTATGTGTTTTACCTTATGCTGCACAAAGATAATTGGTATGTAAGCCTTGCCGTACCGTTCATTATCACATTTTCGTTGTGCTGTTTTATATTTATTGCTTGGGTGAGAAAGCAAAAGAGAGGCAAGCTTTCGATAACTGCAATGCTGCTTGCTGATATTGCTATTTTCTCCTTGCTTACAGAGGCGCTCATAAACATATATTATAAAAACGAAAACTTGTTTTTTGTTTCTGTCATAATTTCCGTATCGTGCATTTGTCTTATGCTGTTTTTCAGAGCAACTGAAAAAAACGAAAGGCTAAAAGCGTGGATGACAAGAAGGTTTTATTTTTAGTGCATACATTTATTAATCTATATAATAATTAAAAGAATGGAGTTAAGATTATGCAATATTTATACGGCGTTTTAATTGCTATTGGCGTGTTTTTTGTTATAACACTTATTCGTGCGGCTTTCTTTAAGCCGAAAGAGGGTAAGGCGGAAGCATTGCCGCCTGAAAATGTGGATACCGAAAGGTATCGTAAGAATTTGAGCGAGTCTTTAACTTATAAGACGATTTCAGACAGAGACCCGAAGAAAATGGATTTTGCGGAGTTTGAAAGGTTTCATGAGTTTTTAAGAAACACATATCCGCTAATTCACGAGAAATTAGAGCTTGAAAAGGTGTCATATGCAAGTCTGCTTTATCGCTGGAAAGGGAAAAATCCTAAATTAGACCCTATTGCGATGCTTTCGCACCAAGATGTTGTGCCAATTTCTAAAGGTACGCTTGACGACTGGACGCATCCGCCGTTTAGCGGCTTTGACGACGGCGAATTTATATGGGGCAGGGGCGCGCTCGATATGAAAAACCACCTCATTGGAGTAATGGAAAGCGTGGAAACACTTTTAGAGGAAGGGTTCATTCCAGAGCGTGATGTATATCTTTGCTTTGGTCATGACGAGGAGGTTATGTCGTCTGATATTTCGGGTGCAAAAGCAATTGTTAACCTCTTGTCAGAAAGGGGCATAAGGCTTGACGCCGTACTTGACGAAGGCGGGGCGATGCTTCCCGTTAATGTGAAAGGCGTCATAAATAAAAAGGTAGCAGGCATAGGTCTTGCGGAAAAAGGACACGCCGACTTTAAGATTTCAGTTAATGCAAAAGGCGGGCATTCCTCCCAACCGCCAAAACACTCTGCTTTAGGAGAGCTTGCCAATGTCATAAGAAAGCTTGAAAATAATCAGTTTAAGTCGGAATTAACTCCGATGATGCGCTCTCTTTTTGATAAGGTTGGCAGAAGCACATCTTACCCTGTACGCCTTATTGCTTGTAACCTCCCGCTTCTTAAATATCCTGTTCTTGCCATTATGAAAAGAATTCCCCCCGCGGCGTGTATGATAAGGACGACGACTGCCGTAACTCAGGCAGAGGGCAGCCCCGCGCCTAATGTTTTACCGCAAAAAGCAAGCATTACCGCAAACTTTAGAATTATGCCGGGTATGACCGTAGAGGATGTAGAAGAGCATGTAAAAAAGGTAGTAGGTGACCGCGTTGAGGTGGAATTGATAAAAGGTCAAAACCCGTCAAATGTATCGCCGACAAATTCAAGGGCATTTTTGGCTATTGATGAAATTTGCCGCTCAACGGACGAGGATACAATTGTTGCGCCGTTTCTTGTTATGGGCGGAACAGACGCAAGGAATTATGAGCCGATATGCGGCAATGTTTACCGCTATGCGCCTTTTACGGTAAACACCGGGTTGCTTCTTGCGTGCCACGGCACGAATGAGCGAATTCCCGTAGAAACGCTTACTAACGCAGTTGCATTTTTTAAGCGTTATATTAAAAAAGTATCAGCCGAATAAACGACTGACACTTTAACAAAAGCCTTAGCTAACTTATTTGTTTCAAATATTCTATTGTTTGCTTTATAATTAATTCTGTATCCAAATTTTTATTCTGTAATGTCTTTTGCAGGAATAATCCGTCGGCGGCTAAAAGAATAAGCCATGAAAGGTAGTCTGCCGGCACTGTTTTAGTACGCTCTGAGATTTTTTCGGAAATAATTTTTGCAAACATTTGATATCTATCTGACAGCATAGAGCGTATTTCCTCATTACCTGTCATAGCATCACTTAAAAGTTGAGCGCGGATAGCCGGAGCGGCTAAGTCGCGCTCAATTACATATTTTACAAGACGAGGCAGAGAAGTATCCTTTTCGGGGTTTTCAGTCCACGCTGCAAGGTCATTCCACTGTTTATCAAGGTAACGGTCAGTAATGCCGAATAAAATTTCATTTTTAGATTTATAATGGTAATAAAGCGTGCCTTTTGAAATGCCCGCAGCTTTTGCTATGCTTGCAAGCGATATTTCGGAAAGCAGTTTATTTTCAAGTAAATTTTCGGTAGTATCAAGTATTAGTTCTTTTACATTGTCTTTTCTTGGAGCAGCCATTTATTTATCATTCCCTTATCAGCGTAATTGTAACATAATGAACGAAATTTGTCTATTAGTTGTTGACAATTAATATATGAATGTGTTATCATCAAATAAAGTCGGTCAAGTAGGCGACTGTATGTATAATAATGGTGATAGACAATGAATATTAAAAAAATACAGAAACGGCTCAATTCAAGCTTTGACGGAAAAGTAACTGCCTCTTATAGGGACAATTCTATTGTTCTTGAGGGTGAACTTTCCTCTTGGGATGATATTGTTAAAGCATGTTATACGGCGGCAAAAAGGTATTCTAAAACTCATGTCGTCAATGACATAAAATTTACCGGCGCAGAAATTCCAAAAATGAGAGTGCCTGATTTTTCTGACAAATCTCTTGAGGGCAGTTTTTGGGATGTGCTTATTATCGGCGGCGGAATATCGGGCGCAAGTATAGCGCGTGAGCTTTCGAAATGGGAGCTTGATGTTTTGCTCGCGGACAAGGAGCCTGATTTGGCATTGCAGGCTTCAGGCAGGAATGACGGAGAAATTCACCCCGGCGTGGATTTAAGTAAAGGCTCATTGAAGCACCGCTATGTTTTGCTTGGTAATAAAATGTATGAAAGCGTATGCAAAGAACTTTCTGTTCCGTTTGAAAGGCGCGGTCAATATGTTGGCTTTACACAAAGGTGGACTTTTCCTTTTGTAGTGCTTTACGCTTTGAAAAAGAAGTATATTGATGATGTTACGGACACGAAAATAATCAGCCGCAAAAATCTTATTGCGGCGGAAGGGAAAATAAACCCCAATTTTAAGTTTGCCTTATTTAATTCATCTGCCGCGTGTGTTTGCCCGTACGGAATAACGATAGCATATGCCGAAAACGCCGTTTCAAACGGTGTAAAGGTTTCGTTGGGCACGGCGGTTACGGGAATGGTTGTTGAGGATGAAAATATAGTAAGCGTTAGCACGAATAGAGGTACAATATATCCAAAGCTTGTTATAAATGCAGCGGGCGTATTCTCAGAGGATGTCGCAAAAATGGCGGGCGACCGCTTTTTCTCCATACATCCGCGTAAGGGCACGGACTCAATTCTTGATAAAAAAGCGGGTGTTTTGTTAAATTCAATAGCGGCGATAAAAGAAACGGCGCTAAAACGCTCTCACACAAAGGGCGGCGGCGTGCTTCATACTGTACACGGGAACCTTTTAATAGGTCCTGACGCTCTGGAAACATATAAAAAGGAAGATACGGCGACAGAGCCTTCAAGTATTTCAAAAGTATTCGCAAAACAAAAGCGAACGGTGCCGGCTCTTACAGAGCGCGACATAATTACATATTTTGCAGGTGTTCGCGCCCCAACATTTGAAGAGGATTTCATAATAGAAGCGGGCAGAAAAACAAAAAATATAATTCATTGTGCAGGAATTCAATCTCCCGGTCTTACATGTGCGCCTGCTATAGCGCTTGATATTGAGGCAAAAGCTTTAGAAATGCTTAAAAAGGACGGGCTTGTCATAAATGAGAACAAGTCGTTTAATCCTATAAGAAAAGCTATTCCCGCGTTAAAAGAAATGGCGCCTAAAGAAAGGGAGGAGCTTATAAAGAAAAATCCGGACTATGGTGTAATCGTCTGCCGCTGCGAGGAAATAAGCAAAGGCGAGATACTTGACGCTCTTTCGTCACCTATATCTGTACCTACCGTTGACGGTGTAAAAAAGAGAGTGCGCCCCGGTATGGGGCGGTGCCAAGGCGGATTTTGCATGCCTCTCGTTATTCAAATCATTGCCGATTATCTTAATATTCCTATGGATGAGGTAAAGAAAAGCTATGACAATTCTTCCGTTTTATTCGGTGATATAAAAGAAAAGTCAAAGGAGCTGCTATGAAAGAATACGATGTAATTATAATAGGCGGCGGTCCCGCGGGGCTTGCTTCTGCTATATCCGCAAAAGACGAGGGCAAGGACATACTCCTTATCGAGCGTGAGGTGCGTCTTGGCGGCATACTTAAACAGTGTATTCATGATGGGTTTGGACTTCTTCGTTTTAACGAAAAACTTTCCGGTCCTGAATATGCGGAAAAATATATTGATATTTTCAATGAAAAGAAAATAAAAGCGCTGACGCTTACTTTTGTAACAGAGATAGTAAAAGAGGAAAACGGATTTACAGTAAGTGTAGTAAACCGTGACGGGGTAACGAATTTGCATACAAAAACCGTTATTCTTGCTACGGGCTGCCGTGAAAGAACGGCAAGGCAAATTTTTATTCACGGTACGCGGCCGTCCGGTATTTTTACGGCGGGAACAGCACAAGCCTTTGTAAACATTTACGGTCAAAAGCCGACTAAAAAGTGCATAATCTTAGGCAGCGGCGATATTGGGCTTATTATGGCAAGGCGGCTCACCTTAGAGGGCGCAGAAGTCAAAGGAGTATATGAGGCAAAGCCAACGCCGTCGGGGCTTACAAGAAATGTTCATCAGTGCCTTAACGATTATAATATTCCGCTTCATCTTTCCCATACTGTGACGAGGGTTTTCGGCAATTCCCGGCTTACTGCCGTTGAGGTTTCACGGGTTGATGAAAATATGGCGCCCATAAAAGGCACAGAGCAGATAATAGAGTGTGATGCGTTAATTCTTTCAGTAGGACTTATACCTGAAAATGAGCTTGCAGAAACGCTCGGCGCAAAGCTTAATGAAAGAACGAAAGGTCCCGTTTGTGACAATCTTTATATGACATCGGTTGACGGTTTATTCTCTTGTGGCAACGCTTTACATGTAAATGACCTTGTGGACTATGTTTCCGAAAATGCGGCAGAGGCGGGGAAAGCCGCGGCAAACTACATAAAAAGTGAAAGAAAGCTCTTAGAGTTTTCAGTTGGTGAAAATCTACTGTACATTGTGCCACAGTCGATAGAGCTTGAAAGCGACCTTTCGGCTGTTACGGTATATTTTAGAAGCAGCGGTGACTTTAACGGCAAAAAGTTTACGATAAAAGTAAACGGCGACACGGTTTTTGAAAAGAAATATGCCTTTTTGCGTCCGCCCGAAATGGAAAAGCTCGTTATTGATATGAATAAATTTAACCTTAATATGAACAGCAGAATAGAGTTTTCAATTATTTAATAAATAAATGCTATAAAGGAGGGCTGAAAAATGGAAGAAATGGTTTGCATAGAATGCCCTAATGGCTGCGTGCTGACGGTTGAAAACAAAGACGGTGAAATAATCGTCGGCAACTATAAATGTAAAAAAGGGATAACATTTGCAAAAACAGAGCTTTTAAGCCCTAAAAGAACTATTAGCTCTATTGTGCGAACGGTGTTTCCCGATATTCCCGTAATACCCGTAAGGGTAAGCGGAGATATTCCGAAAGACAGGATATTTGATGTTATTGAAGAAATAAATCAAATTCGGCTTGACAAAAGGGTGGGTAGAGGACATATTATAATTGATAATGTTTTAGGCCTTGGTGTTAACATAATAGCTACGAGCAGTATTTTAATAAATACATAAACAAAAAATAAGGAGATGATTTAATGAGTACGAAGCCATACAAAGGATTTGAGCCGAAATGGGTAAAAGAGGCGGCGTCGCCTGATAGCTACCGCTCTATTTTCCGTTGGGGCGACCCTAAGTTTGTAAAGTATCCGAAAGAAAGCCTTTACAAAATGATGAAGGAAATCTTTGTTCTAACGGACGAGGATTTTAAGGACTATGACTTGGACCCCGGTTTTGATAAGGTTGTGCTTGACGCACCGATAAACCTTGCCGCAGAGCATATTGACGCATTAAAGGAAATTGCCGGCGCAGAGAATGTAAGCACAGAGGATTATGACCGCCTTGCCGTAGCATATGGCAGCACGGCGTATGACCTTTTAAGAATGAGGCAAAAAAGATTTGAAAGTATTCCCGATGTTGTAATATTCCCGGGGGAGTCCTCTGAAATTGAGCGTATTGTAGAATATGCCGTACAGCATAAAATACCTCTTTATGTATATGGCGGCGGCAGCAGCGTTACAAGAGGAGTAGAGCCTATAAAAGGCGGTATTTCGCTTGATATGAGAAAACGCTTTAACAAGGTAATAGGCTTTAACGAGGTAGACCAAACTATTACGGTGCAAGCCGGTATGTCGGGTCCCGTTCTTGAAGAAAATCTTAACAAAGCGGTTGAGAGATTTGGCGCAAAAAGGGCATATACTTGCGGTCA
Source organism: Clostridiales bacterium (assembly GCA_012511005.1). Classification (GTDB taxonomy): domain Bacteria; phylum Bacillota; class Clostridia; order Oscillospirales; family Acutalibacteraceae; genus DTU089. The sequence goes on along the minus strand of JAAZGX010000201.1, from coordinate 3,201 downwards.
TTTCCCGCAATCCTTTGAATATAGCAGCGTTGGCGGCTGGGTCGTAACGCGAGGAGCGGGGCAAAACAGCACATATTACGGCACAATTGCTGACATTGTTTTGTCGCAAAAGTACGCTACGCCAAGGGGGAATTTTAAAACGAGCCACTACCCAAGAGAGGCTACAGGTCCCGACCTCAACGAAATAATGATGGGCAGCGAAGGCACATTTGGCGTTCTTACAGAGGTAACGCTTCGAGTATTCAGATATATGCCCGAAAATAGAAAGCGTTTTTCCTATATATTTAAGGATTGGGAAACAGCGATGAAAGCCGCAAGAGAAATGATGCAGTATGAGTGCGGGTACTCCTCCGTATTCAGGCTTTCCGACCCTGAAGAAACGAGCCTTATGCTCCGTCTTTATAATGTCGACGAAACTCCTCTTGAGCCTATACTCAAGCTAAAGGGATACAGGGATATGGAAAGGTGCCTTTTCTTAGGGTTTACTGATGGTGAAAAAGCGTTCTCAAAGAATATAGCAAAAAATATTGGAAAAATCGCAAAAAAACACGGCGGCATGAGTCTTACATCATTTGTCTGCAAAAGTTGGGAACACGGGCGCTTTACCGACCCGTATCTTCGCGATACGCTTATGGACTTCGGCATTACAACCGATACGCTTGAATGTACAGTTAACTGGTCGAATATGGCTAAGGTGCATAAGGATGTCAGAGAAGTCTGCCATGCGCTTCCGAATACGGTCGTAACAACGCATATGTCGCACTGTTACCCGCAGGGCGCCAACTTGTATTTTATCTTTATAACAAAAATGAATGATGCGGAAGAATTTAAGAGGTATCACGCTACAATTCTTGATGCCATACAGAAATCAGGCTCTGCGATAAGCCACCACCACGGAATAGGCAAAATGTTCGCTCCGTGGCTTGAGGGCTCATTAGGAAGAACAGAGTATGGCGTGTTTAAGGTGCTCAAGGATTATTTTGACCCGGATTATGTGTTAAACCCCGGCGGAACTTTGGGACTTGACACGCCAGAAGAGGAAAAAAGGTTCCTAAAAGAGTTCAAAGATTATAAATAAAATATAAGAAAATACGCTCTTAGTAATGCTAAGGGCGTATTTTTATGCTTAAATACTAAAAAAATATGAAAATATTGCACAAATTTAGTAAAAACACTTGCAAACGGGAACAAAGCGTGATATAAATGTAAATAGAAGGTACAAACATAAAATTTTATAAGAATATTTACATTATATTTAATATGCTGTTAATATAATCTGCTTAATAAAACATAAAGGAGAATGAACTATGAATGAAAAAACAAAAATAGATGACATATCTACCGAAAGGGCAATATTGCTTGCGGATGATAACGACCTTAATAGAGAGTCCATTCGCAAAATGCTCGTAAAGCATGGTTTTTCGGTTACGAGCGTAAAAAACGGTAAGGAAGTAATAGCTACTTTCACTTGCTCTTTCCCGGGGGAATTCTCCGCGATACTTATGGATACAACAATGCCGATTTTTGACGGGATTAATGCAATAAGGATTATAAGGACTTCCTCTCACCCTGAGGCTCTAAGTATACCTATTATAGCAGTCAGCGCAAATGAAAGCGAGGCAGAAAGAAAAAGCGGCGAAGCCGCCGGCATGAGTGATTATATTGTAAAACCTTTTGATGCGGACACATTAGTAAATATGATAAATAAGCATATTAAATAGAAAACAGAAAAATTCAAGACTTAACATCGGTGCATTTGTGAAAGATATACACAAATGCGCCGATGTTTTTGTCTATTCATACAAAAATCTAAAAAATAGAACAAATGTTCGATTTGGGGTTGAAATTTGCCAAGATTGGGTTTAAAATACAAACATCACCAGAACAAATGTTCTATAGGAACGGAGGGTATTATGGCATCAAAACTTATAGAAGCTCGGATTATGTGTCCGTACTACATAAGAGAGAGTAAAACGACAATTTTGTGCGAGGGGTCAATAGGAAACACTATTTGTGTTCAAAAGTTTCAAAATATAGCACAAAAGGCAAGACATGAAGTTGATTATTGCAGCAAGGAGGGAGGCAGGAGATGTCCGCAATATCGTGCGGTGAGCCTGAAATATTATAACGGGAGATGATAAAGGTTGGCGGTAAAACCAAAAAGACAGAAAACGGATAAATTGATGCCGCTTTGCTCGGCAGCGGATAAAATGACTCTTTTAATTGAGGAGCTAATTGAAAAACTGAGAATGATTGTGACGGACGAGAGAGTGGAGGCGAATTTAGACGCGAAGTATATAAAGGAACTCGTGGCGGCGATGAAGGACTTAACATATGTTATCAGGAACTTGAATGATTTGCCGACATTTTCGGAGAAATTTGAAATGGAGCTTGCAGAGAAAAAGCATGAGTTAGATAAATCTAAGCTGTCACAAACGGAGCAAACGAGCGGGGAGCTTACGGTGACTATTGAAGACCCATTAAAAAAATGGAGCAAATAAAACAGGTTAAGCTTCAAAGTCCCAATCCTAAGCAGGAGCGGTTTTTTAAGTCCCATAAGCGGTTTATAGGTTATGGCGGGGCAAGAGGCGGCGGTAAGAGCTGGGCGATGAGGACTAAGCTTATACTGCTGGCACTCAATTATAATTATAGCGGTCTTAATATATTGTTACTGCGCAAAACTTTGCCAGAGCTTAGAGAAAATCATATCCTGCCTATGCTGTCACAGCTACACGGTATAGCGACATATAAGTCTAACGAGAGAGCCTTTTTGTTTCCGAACGGCAGCCGTATTAAAATGGGCTACTGCGACAGTGAGAATGACATATATCAGTATCAAGGGCAAGAGTATGATGTAATAGGCATTGAGGAGTGTACGCATTTTACATGGTCACAGGTGCAGTTTCTTATGACATCAAATAGGACAACCAGAGGGGATTTTAAGCCGCGCATGTATTTTACGGGCAATCCCGGTGGCGTGGGGCACGATTGGTTCAAGCGCTTATTTGTAAAAGGTCAGTTTGAAAAGACGGAAAACCCCGATGATTATGAGTTTATACCCGCAACGGTTGACGATAATCACATACTAATGCAAAACAACCCCGAGTATGTAGAAATACTTGATAACTTACCGGAGAGTTTAAGACAGGCTCACAGATACGGCAATTGGGATATATTTGACGGTCAATTCTTCGAGGAGTT
>JAAZGX010000200.1 GCA_012511005.1 Clostridiales bacterium | reverse complement strand
ACGGCGCAAAACGCTCTTTATCAGTATGAAAGACGCCTAATCTGCTTCCCTGTTCTTTCTCCGGAAGCTTATCAAAAACCGCAACAGTATATCCTTGCTCTGCCATTTTGCGTGCAAAAAAGCTGCCCGCGGTTCCCGCGCCTATAACGATTACATCATAATAAGTTTTCATAATAACACACCTTAAAAACATAATAACATTAAAAAAAAACAGAGGTTATTTAAGTATAAAAATACTAAATAACCTCTAATACTATACTATTTCGTAGTTCCTTCGTTTTGGGTAGTGGTAGTAGTTGTCACTTGCGTCGTATTCGTTGTTGAATCGGTTACATTTTCAGCAGTAGTTGGCGCTGTTGTTGTTTTCGGCAAAGGCTTATAAGAAGGATAGATACGGTCGATACTTTTTATTGTCCTTTTTGTGAAGAATGAAAGCGAGTGCGTGTTGACTTTTTCCATATCGTGCGCCTTTTTATAAAGGTCATTCACAAAAACGGCATATTTATCGGAGCCGATAACAGAGCGCGCTGTATCCTTCCAGTAAGGCTCTTTATTTTTGCTTACGAAATACATTATATGATATCCGTAAGATGTTTTTATAACGCCGGTGTCGCCGGTTTTGCGGGCAGGGTCATAACTCCAGTCTTCAAACTCGCTTACCATTTGACCTCTGTAAACCTTCTCATATAAACCGCCGTTTTCCTTTGAGCCTGTATCTTCGCTGCTCTTTATTGCAAGCTCTGCGAATGAATCTTCAGTTTTTGCGCCTTTTTTCCACTCATCATACAGTGTATTTGCTTTAGTTTTCGCCGCTTGCACTATTTCGTCAGTCAGCTTAACTTCTTTTCCGTCTTTATCCATTGTTTCAAATAAAACAAGAATATGTCTTACATTGACCGTTAAATCCTCAAGAAGCGACTTTGGCTTTTCCATACAAACTACAAAAAATCTGTTGGTCTCTTCATCATGAATAACAGTTTTGTCATTAGCTTTGCGCCCGTCAGAAAACACCCAATCTGCAAGCGTTTTGCTTATTTTAGAGGTAACATCAGAATAAGTTGAATTTTTAACGGCAGTAGCATCATAGTTTTCATAGTTTTCTTTTGTGTCTTTTGTTGCATATTCATAAGCAATGGCGTTAAAATCTTTAGCCGTGTCAATATCTTTTAGCATATTATCGGCAAGAGATTTCGCTTTTTTCTCTGTGTACGCTTCACTGTCTTCCTTGTTGTCATCAGTGTAATCGAATGAGAAAAGGCGGAAATAGACAGTGTCATATTCATCGCTGTTTTCTTTATAATGGGTTAGTATTTCGTCATTCGTAACCGCTTCGTTATATTGTTTTGATAATTCTGTTTGATATTTCGATGCAATCTTATCTCTTTCTCTTAGGCTTTTAAAAATGGATTCATTAATGCCCTCACCGGAAAGGAAGAAAAGGTATCTGTTAAGAGAAAAGTTGTTCTCATTAGCTGTTTTTCTTATTTCCTCGATTTCATCAGCCATATCTTTTAATTCATCGTCTGTTAATGTAACATTGTTTTTTACAGCTTCATCATAGAAATATTTAGAAATATAAGCACGCCTTGGAGCCGCAATCATAAAATAGTCAGCCCATGAAGCGTTTTCCTCAAGCTCTTCAAACTCGTCATCGCCGGCGTATTTTTGCGCAGCAGGAGATAAATTAGCGTCATATCCTGTAAGATATGCACCCATGCCCTCGCCATACATTTGGGCGTATTGCTGTTCATAATACGCTGAATAATTCCTAATATCGTTATATAGACTTGAGTAATAATAGTTATACTCTGCTACTGTAATTTTTTGTTTATCAATAGTAGCTACCGAAATAAATTTTTGGGGAACACCGAAAATGTTGAGCAACAAACTGCCGGCAGAAAAAATTATCAGACTTGCAGCTAAAATCAAACTTACTGTTGTGACGACAATTTTTAAAACTCTATTTTGCTTTGCAGAGCCAAAAGAACTCTTTTTATTTGCGCGGGCGATTTGCTTTTTTCTGCGCTCGCGGTAAGCCTCTGCACTGGATTTGTCATTTGCCATATTTAAACATCCTTTACTCTGTTTTTCAATTAGTAACATAATGTAGTAATGATACAGTATTTTTACATTTTTGACAAGACATTATTAATTTAATTTTTAAAATTTACATTAAATTCAAAAAAGGGTGCGAAAAGAACGCACCCTTAAATCGTTTTAGACTATTCCTTTTCACTTGACGCTATTTCTTTAATGCCAGCAGCTAAACCCGCAAGCGACTGTATTTCTGAGGGGATAATAATTTTAGTCGCCTTGCCGTCAGCAGCTTTTGCGAATGCCTCAAGTCCTTT
>JAAZGX010000199.1 GCA_012511005.1 Clostridiales bacterium | reverse complement strand
TGATAGCAGCACCGCAATAACAAGGAAAATCGCTAAAGTTTTTTTCATGTTTTTTTACTCCTTTCCAAATACGGGAGGCATGAGCGTTTCCGCTCATACCCTGTTTGTGTATCCTTATCGTTTAGCGCCCGACTTAGAATACACAAATCGGAATATTTATGTAAACACAAAAATGTGTTTGCATGTAAAAATACTGTTCATTTCGTTGAATATATGATATAATTGCTAAAAGGGGGTGGGATTTATGAAAATAAATGTAGCAATAGTCTCTGTAAGTGACCGCTCATCTAAAGGCGAGAGAGCTGATTTGAGCCGCCCCGCTATTGAAAAATGCCTTTTTGATATTGCAAGTCTTTCAGTATACGAATGTATCCCCGATGAAAAGAGTATTATTGAAAGAACGCTTATAGATATTTGTGATAATAAAAAAGCTCAATTAGTGCTTACTACCGGCGGCACGGGGCTTGCGCCGCGCGATGTTACGCCCGAGGCAACGCTAAATATTTCTGATAGGCTCGTTCCCGGTCTTTCAGAGGAGATGCGAAGACAGAGTATGGAGTTTACGAATAAAGCGATGCTCTCACGCGCCGTTTCTGTAATAAGAAATAATGTGCTTATTATAAATCTGCCCGGCAGTCCTAAAGCCGTGGTTGAATGCCTTGAAATAATCAAGCCTGTTTTACACCATGCAGCAGAGCTTTTACAAGGTGAGGTTTCGGATTGTGCGAGAGAATAGATTGGTAATTTTTATAAATATAATATATAGTTTTTACATACAAAAGTCAAGTTTTACTATCAGGAGGGTTACGAATGAATGAAAAGCTTTTAGGATATGCGGGACGGGTTTTAAAGGTTGATTTAACAAATAAAAAGCATGAGGATTTCCCTTGGACGGACGCTGACAGACGGCGCACGCTCGGCGGTAAAATTATGGCGGCTGATATTTTATACAATCACATAAATCCCGATATGAAAGCGTTTGACGAGGATAACTGGATTGTGGTTACAACGGGGCCTCTTACGGGTTGCGGCTGCCCTAATACATCACGGTTTAATATTTCCACCATTTCACCTCTTACAAATATTGTAACATCCTCTAACTGCGGAGGCGGTTTTGGGCTTTCGCTAAAAAAAGCGGGATATGATGCTGTTGTTATTACCGGTAAATCAAGCTCCCCTGTGCATGTTGAGATTTTAGAGGATGATGTGCTGTTTCATGATGCCACAGAGCTTTGGGGTATGAAAACAGGTGAAACACAAGAGAACCTCCCAAAACGGCACGGCAAGCTTGCTATTGGCCCCGCCGGTGAAAACAAGGTGCTTTATTCTGCGGTTTTCAGTGATGAAAGAGCCGCAGGCAGAGGCGGCGTAGGCGCCGTATTCGGGGATAAAATGCTAAAAGCCGTAACGGTGTTCGGCACAAAATCCGCCGAGGTTTATAATCGTGAAAAACTAAAAGAAATAAATAAAAAGTGGGTTAAACAGCTAAAAGATAACCCTCTTACGGGTAATCAACTGCCAAAGCTTGGCACCGCGGCGCTCGTGGCCCCTATGCAGGCGCACCGTATTCTTGCGACGAAAAATTTCGGCGCGGGCAGATTTGACGGATTTGAAAAAATCTCAGGTGAGCATTTAGCAGAAAAACACCTCATAAAAAATGCCGCCTGTACAACTTGCGTAATCCGATGCACAAGGACAGTAAAAATTGACGAAAAGTCCGTAAAAGGACCGGAGCTTGAAACACTTGGGCTTCTTGGCGCTAATATACTTAATGATGATATGGAGCTTATAATAAAATGGAATTATGAGCTTGACGAGCTTGGAATGGATACTATTTCAACGGCGGGCAGTGTGGCATTTGCGATGGAGCTTAACGAAAAAGGTATTTGGGACTGTGGGCTTACTTTCGGTAAAACCGACAATCTTTCAGAGGTTTTTGAGGATATCGCTTATCGCAGAGGTATTGGTGATACACTTGCGGACGGTACAAAGCGAATGTCTGAAAAGCTTGGCGGCAAGGAATTTGCAATACACTCTAAGGGTATGGAGCTTTCGGCATATGAGCCGCGCGGAGCAGTCGGTCAAGGGCTTGGATACGCAACCTCAAACCGCGGAGGCTGCCACCTTAATGCCGGTTATCTTGTATTTTTAGAAGGTCTTGGATTAAATATTGATGCGCTTACGCCGCACGGCAAAGCCGCACTTTCAATAATGTTTCAAAATCTTATGGAGACTATTTCCGCCGCAGGCTCATGCCTTTTTACAAGCTATGCGGTACTCCCCTCTTTTTTAATTGATAAACCTAACTCATTTATAACAAAAACAGTAACTACACTTTTCCCCTATTTCGGACCTGTTGTAAACCTATTAAACCGCTACCCGTTTATAGCAAGCGTTAACCTCCCCTTTATTATGCATGCATATGCAATAACCGCAGCAACGGGAATGAAAACGAATGTGGCAAAGCTTCTTAAATGGGGCGAATACGGCTACAATATTGAAAGGGCGTCTAATATTGTTCTTGGGCAAGAAAAAGGCGCTGACACGCTTCCTAAACGCCTTACGGATGAAAATCAGATAAAAGACGACAATAGAACTAAAGTTCCGCTTGATAAAATGAAAAAAACATACTACCGTGCAAGAGGATGGATAGACGGTGTGCCTACGCCTAAAAAACTGAAAAAGCTCGGAATAAAAGTACCTGAAATAATCAAAAACTATAAGGGGTGATTTTTTGGCTAAGATAACAGTAAAGCTATACGGCGTAATGCGCCTTGACAGCACCTTAGACGGAGCAGAAATTGAAATAAATAAATTATCCGATATTTTCACTATATTAAACGAAAGCTTAATACATAAAGAGGAGCAAGAAACAAAAATCCTGTCTTTTAGCAATCTTGCCGTTTTCATAAACGGGGAACGGTGCAAAAGAAAAGGGCATAAACTATCAGACGGCGACGAAGTCTGGCTAATGTCTCCCTCAGGCGGAGGGTAAAACATAAACAACACCTTTTGTGTTGATTACAATATTTCAATATTAAAACATAAATGAAATATTTTGTTTTGGCTCGATACGAAATAATCGCCTTATGCCGAGCAAGGGTACCATTTTTCTCTTTTATCTTTTATCTGTAGAAGTTGCCTGAGATAATTGAAAAGTGAAGAGTGCAAAAAGAAAAAAACGCACTGTTTTGACCCTCTCTGCAAAGCACTCTATACAACACGTTATTGAGCGTGTGTACAGAGGCTATTACTACGATACAGAGACAGACCTGTACTACCTCCAGAGCAGGTACTATAATCCCGAGTGGGGTAGGTTTTTGAATGCGGATGATATAATATATCTTGGTGCAAATAAAAGCCTTATAGCTTTTAATCTATTCGCTTATT
>JAAZGX010000018.1 GCA_012511005.1 Clostridiales bacterium | reverse complement strand
TAGTTGATTGCGTTGTAGAAATCTGCGAACTTTGCTTTTTCAAAATCATCTCCGCTTGCGGAGAAAGCGATTTTATATAGATTTCCACTGTTCATAAATATCAGTACCGTAGTCTTATAAGGCTCTATGCCTTCCTTTTTTAGCTCATAAAATAATCTGGTTACTTTCGTGTTAGCGGCTACATATTCAAAGCTATCTTCTTTCAGCGTGAGTTCTGCACCTTCATCTTCATGTGCTTTTTTTAACACTTCAAAAAATTCTAAAAATTCCTCTTTATACTCTTCAAGAGACGGTTTGTCTAAAACCTCAACAGTTAGCTTTGCGTTTGCAGATTTATTAGTATACTCTTCTAATATTACACTTGTTGCCCATCCTGACGGCAATGTTACGGTATATGTTGGAGTTTGCACATATTTTCCGTTAACAATTCTATCAGGAAATATGCTTGCTACTGTTTGCGGTACACCGGACTCGTCCGTTTTTATATTACCGTCCTTATCCGTTTGATAGACTAAAATATTACCATCGCTGTTAAGAACGGTGTTTTTCTTTTCATCTGTAACTGCTTTCATAGTGTTCCCCGCAGGGTCAACATAAATTGACCTGTCCTTACACCCCGTGAGTATAACGGATAAAACCGCAACTATTATGGCTATTGATAAAATTGTATTCCTTTTCATTTTTTACCATCCTTAGAAAATACGCTTAAAATCAGATATATTATGCCGCCGTTGTGTCAAGAGGGCTCGTTTCACGGTTTTCCTCCCATACGAAGCTAAAAGATGTTGTGTCTTTAAGTATAAGACCAATTTCTATATCGCCATATTTCTCAAATGTTTTTAAGCCTTTGGCACTTGCCGTAACATCTGATGTTTTGCTGTATGTTACACTTTCGAGAGTATCTGTAAGCCTATTGACCGTGGCACTTATCGCACAGCCCGTATAATTTGCATTATAATCTTTTATCTCTAAATATTCTGCTATTTTTGCAAATTCCGGAGAGCCAAGCAGCGTCGCCTTATCTCTAAGTTCAAACGCTTTGGCAAGAGTTGCACGGGAGTCTTCTGAAATGTCGCCAAATGTAATCGTGATATAGTATTTGTCTCCTACTTCATTCATTACAGCACTTGAAATATCTTCAGTAGTTAAAGCAGATGCCCATGATTCACCTTTTACGAAAAATACTTCATTATTTTCGCTGCCATATGCAACAGAACCGCTTTTCTTTTGAATATCAGTCAAAATAAGGTCCTTTAAGCCGGGCAAAGCATCATTAAAGGATTTAAGGTTTTTATCTTCCTCTCCGCCGGGTTTTGTAACTTTGAGCGAGTTGTTATCAATTTTAAGCTCTTGATTGTAGGAAACTGCGGGCGTCTTAACTTTTACAGAATTTACAAGAGTGTTAAAATACGCAAGAATTTCCTCATTGTTCTTTTTTAATTCAGTTTTGCCTTGAGTGTGTTCCACGGTTCCCGTGGTGTTTATAAGCCCATCATCGGAAAGTTCACACGACGAAAGAGCAAGTGTCATGGAAACTACAATAAGTACTGCTAAAAGTGCTACAAAGGATTTCTTCATAAAGGATATGCCCCTTTCAGTTTTGTGTTTTATTTAATGTATTTTTATATAAATTTTTCACTTACCAAGTATATCATATTTATTAAGCAAGTTACAGATAAAAAATACAAATTTTAATCTTTGTTAACAACCAACAAATTTATTGATATATTTTGGCAATATTAACTAAATTTGCCCTCATCAAATTGGAATATAGCCGAGAGTGCGATAAAGATACCTTTTTCAATTGCCTTAGGCTCTAAATGTTCTGCGGTATCCTCTCTCGTATAATAATGTTTAGATGAAGAAAAATCTACCGCCGTTAATGCTGCTGCTTTAATCCCTGCTTCTGCCGCCATTTTTGAATAAGAGGGTAAGGCTTGTGATTTGCCGTTCAAAATATTGTCAACCCCCGCCTCAAGAGCGGCATTTTTCAACAGCTCTATTACATTTGCGTCTGTACCTCTTATTGTAACTTTTTCTATATCTCTTATTGTATCAAGCTCAATAAATACCGTATTTTCCGCTTTATTTTCTTTGATATAGTTTTTGAAAAACTCCTTTACGCCTTTTTGTCCCGCCGTCTTTCCGCCTGCAAGCAAAGCAATTACTTCCGTGTTTTCAAATGCAATATTATTATCAGACAAAAACTTCATACACGCAAGTACGGTAAATGCTCCCGTTAAGTTGTTGTTTGCGCCCTCTGTTACTTTTTTTAAGTTTACGGAAAATAATAACGCGGCAAATGCGGGTATAAAAGCGATAATAATATATTTTAATATGTTGACGAAATCTTTTTCCGGAAAAAACAAAACAAGCAAGTTAAAAATAAATATATATGCTAAACCGCAAAAAGCATAAGTTTTAATAAGCTTTTCAAGTTTTTTGCCGCCTTTTCGTATAAAAGTCCGTTCATAAGGCGAGTCCATATTACCGCTTATGATAATACTTCTTTTTGTTTCGCCCGTTGAATTTCTTTTTGCATATACATTATGTGATGTGCTTTTTTTGAAGAATATATCAAATATTTTAATGTGGAAAATAAGCTGAATAAAAGCAAAAATAGCTGTTACAAAAGAAATTACGGTAAAAGAAAATAAATAAAAACCTAAAAATGATAATACTGCGCTTATTATTAATAAAATACCGCTTATCTTTTCTTGCGATGCAAAAGCTTTGGGGTTTACTGAAAACTCCTCTGTTTCTACTGTATGGAAAAAATCATTTAACTTTGACTTTGCATAATCTATTGCAGACTTTTCATTTTCAGAGCCTGCCGGCCGCTCGCCTGTTTGTTTACAGGTGTTTTTTATTTCTCTGACTGCAAAGTTTGTATATTCTCTAAGCTTTGGCTGAAAATTCGCAATACTTTCTGACGCTTTCATTAAATCACTCCTTTTTGGAACAATTTAGATTGTATCATAATCATATAAATTTCTCAAGATTGAATTGACTTTCTCTATATTCTCATTTATTATAATTATAGTAAATAAAATAATTTAATATATATAATTTTAAGAGGAAGAGATAAACTTGCAAAACCTTGGCTCTAACAATAATAATAACAAACACAATCATAAAAATCGCAAAACCAAAAAATCTGCTTCGGCAAAGCTTTTTCTAATTGCTGTTTTAATTTTGCTTTCGGCTTTTCTTGCGGTGGTTTGCTATGCTTTAGCATCTAAAGACGATAATAAAACTCCGTCTGATACACCTGAGGAGAACCAAACTACGAGCAGCAGTACGGGTGAGTCTACAACAAAGCCGCAAACCACTGCTTCGGCTACAAGCATTCCGGAAACGACGGCTTCTGTTACAACGACTGCTAAAACACCGTCCGCGCCGGGAATTGTAAAAATTGATAGTGATAACTGGGAATTAACGCTTGTAAACACAAAATACAGGTTGCCCGACGGCTTTGTGCCCGAAAAGCTCCTTACTGTTGTCAATGATTGCAGGCTTGACAGCAGAGTTGTTCCGCACTATATAGATATGTACAACGCAGCTCTTAATGACGGCGCTAAGCTGACGCCTTTTTCGGGGTACCGCTCATATGAGGTACAGGAAAGAAATTATAATAATAAAATAAACTATTATCGCGGTCTTGGCTACGATAAGACTGAAGCGGCAGTCAAAGCCGCAACAGTAATTATGCCGCCCGGCTCTTCAGAGCATAATTTAGGCTTTGCTATGGATATTGTAACATGTGACACATGGTTTGAAACGACTACGGAGTTTACTTGGCTTCGTGAGAACGCCTATAAATACGGCTTTATTATGCGTTATGCAAAGGAGAAAACAGACACAACAGGCGTTATTTATGAGCCATGGCACTGGAGATATGTTGGTGTAAAGGCGGCTACGGACATTTATCAAACACGCGACGCCAACGGGGTTGAAATTTGCCTTGAAGAATACCTTGAAATAAACTAACCCTTTCTTTTTTATGATAAAAACAGCCAATGATTTTACACCATTGACTGTTTATATTTATTGTTTTTTATTGGATTATAAGAGATTTACCCGTCATTTCGGCGGGTTTTTCTATGCCCATAATCTCAAGCAAAGTAGGTGCAAGATAAGAGAGTCTGCCGCCCTTTTGTAACTCACAAGGATACCCCAAAACTATTACGGGAACAGGATTAGTCGTGTGTGCCGTAAATGGAGAACCGTCTGGCTCGTACATTTTATCGGCATTTCCGTGGTCCGCTGTGATTATCATAACGCCGTTTCTTTTTTCTACCTCTGCCGCTAACTTGCCGACGCAAGTATCAACGGCTTCAACAGCTTTAACGGCAGCGTCAAACACGCCCGTGTGCCCTACCATATCGCAATTAGCGTAATTTATTACGACTACATCATACTTATCCTTTTGCAATTCGGAAATTAGCCTGTTTGTTACTTCAAAGGCGCTCATTTCGGGCATAATGTCATATGTTGCGACATTTGGAGAGTCTATGAGAATTCTGTCCTCCCCCTCATAAACCGTTTCCGTACCGCCGTTTAAAAAGAATGTTACATGCGCGTACTTCGTATATTCAGCTATTCTAAGCTGGGTTAGCCCGTTTTCGCTTATTACTTGACCGAAAGGCTTATCAAGGCTTTGCGGAAGATACGCGACATTTACATTGGGCATTAAAGCGTCATACTGCGTCATACAAACGAAATACAAATTCAGTCTTTTTTCTCTTACAAATCCGTCAAAGTCATCGTCAGTAAAAGCGCGCGTTATTTCCCTTGCCCTGTCGGGTCGGAAGTTAAAGAACATGAAAGAATCGCCGTCTTTTACAGGGCTTGCCTTTTCGTTTACGGCAGGAACAATAAACTCATCCGTAACGCCCGCTTCATAAGACTTTTGAAGCATTTCATAGCCGCAAGTAAACTTTTCACCGGAAAGCTTCGTTAAAGCGTTGTACGCTTTTTCAACTCGGTCGAATTTCTTTTCCCTGTCCATACCGTAATATCTGCCTGCTACTACACCGATAGTACCAATACCAAGCTCTTTTGTTTTAAGAAAAAGTTCTTTTAAATACTCTGCGCCTGAAGTCGGGGGAACATCTCTGCCATCCATAAGGCAGTGAATATAGACTTCTTTTAGTCCCTCTTTTTTTGCAAGCTCAAGCAAGGCGTAAAGATGCGTATTGTGGCTATGCACTCCACCGTCCGATAAAAGCCCCATAAGGTGAAGCGCGGAATTATTTTTTTTGCAGTTTTCTACAGCGCCTAAAAAAACCTCGTTCCCGAAAAAATCGCCGTCGTCTATTGACTTTGAAATCCTCGTAAGCTCCTGATATACCACTCTGCCCGCGCCGATATTCGTGTGCCCTACCTCGCTGTTACCCATTTGACCGTCAGGCAGACCCACATCAAGTCCGGAAGCTCCTATTGCGGTGTTTGGATATTTAGTAAACAGCTCGTCAAGGTTCGGAGTTTTAGCGGATTTTACAGCGTTTCCGAACTCGTCTGAGTTAAGCCCATAGCCGTCCATAATACATAACACATAAGGTCTTTTCATTTTTACCTCTCTATTTTTCGGCACATAAGCGCCGACTACTTTTTTATTTGCTTGCGGCTTTTATTATAGCGGCAAAGTCTGCTGCTATTAGCGACGCTCCGCCTATTAACCCGCCGTCAACATCATATTCCGAAAGAAGCTCGTCCGCATTCTTGGCATTCATAGAGCCGCCGTACTGTATTACTATTTTATCTGCATTTTCTTTTGAATACATTTCTGCGATAAGTGAGCGTATAGCACAGTTTACTTCATTAGCCTCTGCGGCTGTGGCAGTTTTGCCCGTTCCTATTGCCCAAACAGGTTCATAGGCTATAATCACTTTATCAAGGTCAGCTTCTGATATACCCATAAGCGCAATTTTAAGCTGTGAGCGCACAACCTCAAATGTTATGCCTTGCTCTCTTTGCTCTAAATATTCACCAACGCATAGAATAACGGTAAGCCCTTTCTCTATTGCCGCTTTCGTTCTTTTATTTACCGTTAAATCAGTATCCCCAAAATATGTTCTCCTTTCAGAGTGACCGATAATAACATATTCAATCCCAATATCAGAAAGCATAAGAGCAGAAACTTCGCCCGTAAACGCGCCGCTTTTTTCCCAATGGCAGTTTTGTGCGCCAACTTTTATAAGAGAGCCTTTTGCGGCATCTATTGCCGCATTTAGGTTAATGTAGGGGACACAAACAATAATGTCACAATCTGCATTTTCAACTAAAGGCTTTAGCTCATTTATCAAAGCCGTCGTTTCTGCGGGGGTTTTATTCATTTTCCAGTTTCCCGCTATGACCGCTTTCCGTAAATTTTTATCCATCTGTTTTTCCTTTCACAGCTCGTTATTCTTTGTCGTTTATAGCGGCAATACCGGGAAGTTCCTTACCCTCAAGGAATTCAAGAGATGCGCCGCCGCCCGTTGATATATGAGACATTTTATCTTCAAAACCAAGTTTTTTTATAGCCGCCGCACTGTCGCCGCCGCCTACTATTGAAATAGCTCCTGACTCTGCAACCGCTTTTGCCACGGCTATTGTACCTGCCGCAAAATTCTCCCACTCGGAAACGCCCATAGGACCGTTCCATATAATAGTACCGGCACCTTTTATTGCATCACTAAACATTTGTTGTGCTTTGGGACCTATGTCAAGCCCCATCCACCCGTCCGGAATTTCGTTTGAATTAACGGTCATAGACTCTGTATTGGGTGCGTACTCTTTTCCTAACTTTGTATCTGCGGGAATAAGGAAGTTAACGCCTTTTTCCTTTGCTTTTTCCATCATAGCTTCGGCCGTTTCAATCTTATCTGTTTCACAAATAGAAGTACCATATCCATAGCCCTTTGCGGCAAAAAATGTATAAGCCATACCGCCGCCTATTATTAAGGTATCACATTTATCTAAAAGATTTTCTATAACGCCTATTTTATCCGATACCTTTGCACCGCCTAATATTGCAACAAGAGGCCTTTTCGGATTTTCAAGCGCCGCGCCCATAAACTCGATTTCTTTTTTAATAAGATAGCCCATAGCTGACGGAAGATAATCCGCTACACCTGCTGTGGAGCTGTGCGCTCTATGCGCAGAGCCGAAAGCATCGTTAACGAAAAGCTCTGCAAGTGCGGCGAACTTTTTTGAAAGCTCTGCGTCATTCTTCGTTTCGCCTATTTCAAAACGCACATTTTCAACGAGTAAAACCTCACCGTCTTTAAGTGAAGCGGCAAGAGAATTTGCTGACTCTCCGACAACATCCTTCGCCATATATACCTCTTGCCCTAAAAGCTCCGAAAGCCTTTTTGCCACCGGTACCATTGAAAACTCAGGGTCAACGCCACCTTTCGGCCGCCCAAGATGTGAACAAAGAATGACTTTTGCTTTATTATCTATAAGGTATTTTATTGTGGGAAGTGATGCCACAATTCTTTTATCGCTCGTAATTTTTGACCCTTCCATTTTTACATTAAAATCACAGCGCACCAATACTTTTTTTCCCGATACATTTAAATCTTCAACCGATTTCTTGTTAAGAACGCTCATATCTCGTCTCCTTTATAAGTTTAATACAAACATTTTACAACATTGTTAAATTTTTTTCAAGTGTTGTTTTTAATCTCGCCTTAAAGCCTCAATAGGCGGCATTTTTGCGGCTCGCATAGCGGGGTATATACCTGAAATTATGCCTATTGCGCTTGAAAATCCTACTGCAAGTATAATAGTAGAAATTTTCACTTTTATTGGTATACCCACTAAATATGCGGCAAAAAGCGCTCCCGACGCCCCTAAAGTTAAGCCTATTATGCCACCGATTATGCACATAATAATAGATTCCGTTAAAAACTGAAATAAAATAGCCGATGTTCTGGCGCCTAAAGCTTTTCTTATACCTATTTCACGCGTACGCTCCGTAACGGAAACGAGCATAATATTCATAACGCCTATTCCCCCGACAATTAGAGAAATGCCGCTTATGCTTGCTATAAACAGTGTAAATATTGAAATGACTGCGGACAAAAGGTCCACAAGGCTTGCAAGATTTGTGACTGAATATATATTATCGCGCTCAAAATTTTTGTGCCTTGCCTTTAATAGATTGACCGCGGCATTGCCTGCGGCGTCAAGGTCTGAGACATCCTTTGACATAATATAGCAAGCGTCATACCTCTCTTGCGCGTCAAGCATTTTAGACGCTGTGCTTGCAGGGATTAAAACCATACAAGTATTTACCGTCATACCGCCCATCATACTTGACATACTTGACATTCTTTCCATATATTCATCAGAAGAGCCGCCAAACATACCGAGCAAATCCATAACGCCTATTATTTTTAGCTTGTATGTTTTACCGTTTGAAAAATAGTCGATTGATTCCCCAATAACATTCTCATAGCCGAAAAGCATCATCGCACTTGCCGTATCAATAATACAAATAGGCTTTGACGCCAAATATTCTTCCTGTGTAAAAAATCTTCCGTGCTTGCAGTCAGAGCTCATAATGTGCTTAAAATCTGCTGTACCGCCTATTGTAAAAGCAAAACCGTCAGAATACTTTGTTTTAAAAGAGCCGAGCCCCATAACAGTCGGAGAAACATATTCAACTATTTCAAGCTGTTTAATTGCCCTTATATCATCCGCCGTTATATAGTCGCTTGACGATGCGTTTTGCGGATTGACTGCTATCGTAACGGCATTAGAGCTGCCCATTTCCTTAATCATACCGACAATGTAATCCCTGCCGCCGTTGCCGACTGTGATAATTGAAATTACAGATGCCACGCCTATTATTATGCCAAGCATCGTAAGAAGCGAGCGCATAAGATTAGTCCGAATACTAAAGACCGCAATCCTTATATTTTCCTTAATCACAGCAAAACCTCAGTCTTTCTTTATGGAAACCTTGTCCCCATCAGCGAGAGAAGCGGGCGGGTTTATTATTATTGTATCCCCAAGCTTTGCGCCTGAAGCAAGCTCATACTTCGTATCTTCGCTTACACCGAATGTTACATAGTTTTTAGAAACGGTCTTTTTATTTCCGTTTAATACCCATATATACATACCCTTATCGTCATATCTTACCGCTTCGACCGGAACAATAGGCACATTATCGACTACTGATGTAATGATTTCAAGGTCAACATCAAAGCCTACTACTATTGCTTTATCGGGATTATTTATCTTAATTTTGCATACTGCCGCATTTGAGGAGCTTGGACCGCCTGTAAATGAGCCTGCAAGGGAAGCAATATCAAACGATGTGCTTTCCGTAGCTTCTGCGGCAACGAAAGACACCTCTCCGTTATACTCTTTCTCATCTACTGAGTATACCATTACCTTTTGCCCGACTTTTACTTTTTGCAGGTCATATTTATCAAGTGTAATTGTAGCGGTAAACCCGTCATAATTTTTAACTTCAACTCCAATGTTATTATTACCGCCGTTTAAAAATGATGACAACAGCGAGCCGGCATCCCCGCCGCCTGAAAGCACCGATAAAATAGCGCTGACATTAATACCTGACGATTTCGATACAGGTACATATGCCGTGTTAGCTTTTATGTTTACGGCGGTAACGACACCGTCAAACTCTGCATACCAACCGTTCTTTAACAGCAGATACTCACTTTCCGCCGCCAATTTATCGGCATATGCCTTTTCGTAAAGTGATTTATAAACGCTTTCAAGAGGCGCTTCTGATAAAGTATTGTTCACTGTGAGCTGCGCATTGAGTGTTAAAAGCTGAAGCTTATATGAGATAAGCTGATTTTGCGGTGTATTCATACCCTCTGCCATAAGTGATGACATATCATACGATGTATTGTTCATATTATTAAAAGAGGAAAGCATATCATTCAACTCTTTTATCGTGCCTTTAATGTTTATAAGGTTCGTTAAAAGGTCGCTTAACTCATCAAGAACAGTGTTGTCTGACGGCGCTGTTGTTACAGGAGCCGTTGTTTGTGTATCTTCTTTCAATTCGTCTTTCGCAATTTGCTGTTCAAGATTAGAAATAACAGCCTCAAGCTCTTTAACTTGCTTTTCAACAACGGGAATTGATTGCTTTGCTTTTTTTACAGACGCTTTATAATCATCATAAGCGTTTTTCGCTTTAGTGTAATCTGCCCTTTTAGCGGAAACCATAGCTGAAACAGAGTTAGCGTCAAATGTAGCTATCAAGTCACCTTTTTTAACAACGGAGCCTACTTTAACATTAACATCTTTAACGAATGTGCCCTCAAGGAGAGTAAAGAGAGAAGAATTATCGGTAGAAACCGTACCAATCGTTTCAATCTTACTTTGTACAGAGCCGCTTTTAATCGTTTCAACATTTACTTTTTGGGGACCCTCCGGACGGAATATAAAGGCAATAATGGCAATACCAACCGCACCCACTGCCGTTAAAGAGTAAATAAGCTTTCTCTTTTTTGGGGGAAGAGATTTAAATTTTTTAATAATGTTCATATATAGGTACCGCCTTATTTAATTGATTTGATATCTACTAATTATAATACATACACTTAAAAAGTTGTAAAAAAATTGTTAATAATGGGGCTTTATTATGAAAAAGATTATTGTTGTTATCTTACTAATTATCGTGATTTCTTTATCGGGCTGCTTTGCCGAAAAGCACGGAAACGACCTTAGCTCTCTCCT
>JAAZGX010000198.1 GCA_012511005.1 Clostridiales bacterium | reverse complement strand
TCAATACAAAGACGCGCACCCTCTAAAAGAAAAAGACCCGTTTGTTTTCTTTTGTCGGCACTCGTCATAAGTGCTGCGGCAAGCTTTATTTTCTCATTGTTTCTGCTCGTAATCGTTTCCAAAGATATACTCCTTTATGGCGGTAATAGTCCATTTTAAGCAATATGCGGACGATATAAAATCGTCCGCATTGTAGTTCTTAAAGCGCGGCTTTGGCTTTGTCTACGAGAGCCGCGAAACCCTCCGGGTCGCTGATTGCTATTTCGGAAAGCATTTTGCGGTTTAATTCAATACCCGCTTTTTTAAGTCCGTTTATAAATGTCGAATAGTTGACATTGTTTAATTTGCATGCCGCTGATATCCTTGTTATCCAAAGGCGGCGAAAATCGCGTTTCTTTAATTTGCGGCCTACATATGCGTAGTTACCGCTTTTCATAACAGCCTGCTTTGCCGTTTTAAAGAGTTTGCTCTTTGAACCATAATAGCCTTTTGCAAGCTTTAGAACTTTCGCTCTCCTTTTGCGCGTTGTCATCGCACCTTTAATACGAGCCATAATATAATTCCTCCGTTAACTTCCTTTATTTATAGGGTAAAAGGCGCTTGATTTGCCTCTGGTTTGTTACATCGGCAACGCTTGTTTTGCGCAGACCCCTCTTGCGTTTTGTGGTTTTTTTAGTAAGAATGTGCGATTTGTTTGCGTGACCGCGCATAGCTTTTCCGCCTTTAGAAATCTTAAAACGCTTTTTTGCGCCGCTGTGTGTTTTAATTTTGGGCATAGGTGTTTCCTCCTTAAAAATTCCGTTACTTTGATACGATAGGAACTAAGAACATGAGCATGGAGCGGGCCTCCATTTTTGCACCTTTTTCAATTTCTCCGAACTCACTGCATACTTCAGCAAAGTTCGCCATAATCGTCTTGCCGTTCTCGGCATGTGCCATTTCCCTTCCCCTAAAGCGAATGGAAACTTTAACTTTATACCCGTCACTCAAAAATCTTTTTGCATGGTTTGCTTTTGTGTCAAAATCATGTTTATCAATGTTAAGAGATAAACGGATTTCTTTCATCTCTATAACTTTTTGATGTTTCTTCGCTTCCTTTTCACGCTTTGACTGCTCAAAACGATACTTGCCATAATCCATAACCTTGCATACAGGCGGAACGGCATACGGGGCGATTTTAACAAGGTCAAGATTTCTTTCCTCAGCTATTTTAAGAGCCTCTTTAGAAGACATAATCCCAAGCTGCTCTCCTGACTCTGAAACAATTCTTAACTCCTTGTCCCTGATTTCTTCATTCACTTGCATTTCCTTGCTACCGATACCAAAGCACCTCCGAAAAATAATAGGCGTGGGCAGATACATCTGTCCACGCACAAAAATAGTGTTTGTTTTGCTGTATTAACCTCACAGACAAAGACTGTTACGGTGAGAACGGACAAAGTTCTGCTTTATTGCTAATAAATTATATCACATAAAAAACATTTGTCAAGTATTTATTTATTATGTTTTATAATGAGTTCTTCAAGCGTTCTTTTGGGAACATAATGAGTTTTATCTTCATCTCTATAATACTTTATATCCCCGTCTTTTATGTCTGTTATCACTATTTTTTCATTCGGCTCACCGAGTGCTATAATAAGACGCGGATACAAATTATCAGAAAGCCCGAACAGATTTGACATTTTCTTTTTGTCGAAACTGCCTATCATACAAGCGCCTATACCTTGTTCCATAGCACCTAACACTATGGTTTGGGCACAAATTCCCACATCAATTTCAATCGGGTTTTCTGCTATATTTAAGTCACAGCAAAGCAATATATACGCTGTCGGCACATTGCCGTTATACGGCGGTTTTTCACTTAAATAGCCTGCCCAGTGAAGAAGCGGGAAAACCTTGCCGCAAAGCTCGTCATCACAAGCGAAAGCAAATTTTACAGATTGCTTGTTAGCGGTTGAGGGCGTAAAGCGGCAAAGATTGATTATATCCTCTATTTGCTCCTTTGAATATTTCACAGAAGACTTAAAATTGCGATAGGACCTCGTTTTATAAATTAAATCATAAAGCATCTTATCTCTCCTTATTTTTGCTATTAACCGCTTTATTTCTGTTTGACGGGAACGCAGATTTACCCGTGCTTTCCCTTTTTTTATATACTATCTTTCTTTTCTTTTTATCTGAGGCCTTTTCGGCATAAAACGCAAGCTTTTTACGCTTTTGCGCCTCTTTTTCCTTTTTACGAAGCTCTTCATTTTCACGGAAAAGCACAAAAACGGCGCCTATTACCTGTATTACATCTGCCTTTGTTTTCTCTGCCAATATATTTGCCGCCTCACGCGCCGTAATGGGCGAAGAATCAGGCAAGTTTCTGATTTTTATTAGTTCTTTTGTGTTAAAAGCCGCTTCCGTCTGGGCTATTACCGCATCGGTAACACCGTTTTTCCCTATTTGGAAAAGCGCTTCAAGCGAATTTGCCTTAGCCCTTAAAGCCGCTCGTTCTTTACTCGTCATAATCCACCGTTTCTATTTCTGTATTATTTTAATGCCCTGCGGCGTATCTTCAAGCGTTACTCCCATTGAAGTTAGCTCATCTCTTATTTTATCCGCTAATGCCCAATCTTTCGCAGCTCTTGCCTCTGTTCGCTTTTGAACGAGTGCTAAAATCTCATCACTTACCGTTTCTTTTTTACGGTTTTGAAGCAGTCCGAATACAGAGCAAAGCTCGTCAAGTAAATTGGCGCAAAATGTAATTAACTCTTTGGATGAATTTGCATTTATATGCCTGTTAATATCAGACACAAGCTCAAATACTGCCGTTATACCGTCAGCAGTGTTTAAGTCGTCATTCATAGCCTTTATAAAGCAGTCCTTATGCGCTGACATTTTCGTTTTAATGTCCTTTTCGTCTGCTATTTCTTTTGAGTTCTTGCTCGTTAGCAGAAACTCAAGATTCTGATGGCATGTGTAAATCCTTTGAAGTGAAGCCTTGCACTGCTCTATAACTTCAATACTGTAATTGATAGGCATTCTATAATGCGTCGTTACCATAAGATAGCGTATCGGCTCGTATCCGTATGTCTTTGCGACATCACGAACGGTAAAAAAGTTGCCCGCAGATTTCGACATTTTTATATTATCCACATTTATATAACCGTTATGCATCCAATACCGCGCGAAAGGCGCGCCGTTTGCGCATTCGCTTTGGGCAATCTCGTTTTCATGGTGCGGAAAAATCAAATCCTGACCGCCCGCGTGTATATCAAATGTATCCCCAAGATAGCGCCTTGACATCGCTGAACACTCAATATGCCAACCCGGTCTGCCCTCGCTCCACGGGGAGTTCCAGAACGGCTCGCCCGCTTTCGCCTTTTTCCACAATGCAAAATCCATAGGCTCCCGTTTGCGCTCATCTATGCCAATTCTTGCTCCCGCCTCTAAATCGTCAAGCGGCTGGCGTGACAGCTTGCCGTACTCATCAAACGATTTAGTGCTGAAATACACATCACCGTCAGATTCATAAGCAAAGCCCTTGTCAACAAGCGTTTTTACAAACTTAATGATTTCTCCTATATTTTCAGTAGCTTTCGGGTGAATAGTCGCTTCCTTTACGCCTAATCCGTCTACATCTATTTTGTATTCTTTTATATATTTCTCGGCTATATCTTTTGCAGATACGCCTTCTTCATTAGCTTTACTTATTATTTTATCGTCAATATCCGTAAAATTTTGAACGAAGATTACATTATACCCAATATACTCTAAATAACGGCGCAATACATCGAATACGCAAAGCGGACGCGCGTTTCCTATATGGATATAGTTATATACCGTAGGTCCGCAGACATAAATCTTGACTTCACCGTCTTTTAGCGGTACAAATTCTTCTTTCTTTCTCGTAAGAGTGTTGTAAATCTTCATATTTAATCCTTTCGGCACATCATTCTTTCAATGCCTCTATCATACGCTCAAGCCGCTCTATTTCCTGCTTTAACGGGTCAGGAATATGAACTTGGTCTAAGTCGTCAATACGCTGCCCGTCTCTCTTTACAATTCGCGCGGGCGAGCCTACCGCCGTAGAATTTTCAGGAATTTCGCTTAAAACAACGCTTCCCGCGGCTATTCTTGAATTGTCGCCAACCTTAAAAGGTCCTAAAACTTTTGCACCTGCACCTATCATCACATTATCGCCTATCGTCGGGTGCCTTTTGCCCGTATCTTTGCCGGTGCCGCCGAGCGTTACCCCTTGGTACAGCGTAACATCGTCACCAATTTCAGAGGTCTCTCCTATTACTACGCCAACGCCGTGGTCAATAAACAGCCTTTTGCCTATTTTTGCCCCCGGGTGTATTTCTATACCCGTTTTTCTTACAGTGCGCTGCGAAATATATCTTGCAATAAAGAAATGCCCTCTTTTATAAAACCAGTGCGCTTTTCTATGCGCCATTACGGCGCGAAGCCCCGGATACAAGAAAAGCACCATAAAAGAAGAGGTTGCGGCGGGGTCGCGCTGTTTTATACTGTTAATATCGTCTTTAAGTCTTCCAAACATAAAATCATCCATTCAAAATTGACTTTCCGTATATTATATTCCAAGCCCCAAAAAATGTAAAGCTATTTGCTAAAATCAATCAGCTTGACGCTTTGTTTGATATAGACAACTCCCGAAATTACGGCTAAAACAGCCGTAATCCATAAAAGTGCGTTTGAAACTAAAGGCAGGTTAAAAGTATCCGGTAAAGCTTCTATGTAAACAAGTTCGCCTAAAATCATTATGATTATAGTGAAAACCATTTGGCTTATTGTTTTTAGCTTGCCGTAAATGTTTGCGGGTATTACAACGCCTTGGGCAGACGCCGCAAGCCTGAATGAAGTTATTGCAAATTCACGAATTAGCACTATCATAGCTATCCATATGTTGCATAACCCAAAACTCATAAACGCAAGCAAAGCAGCCGTTGTAAGCATTTTATCCGCCACAGGGTCAGCAAGTTTGCCAAATACCGTTATTTGATTGTTTTTCCTTGCTAATCTGCCGTCAATAAAGTCCGTAAGAGAGCCTATGCCGAATAAAACAGCTCCGTAAATAAAGTGGTGCGGTATGCTTTCGCTTATTATAACGGCAAGGAAAAACGGTGTTATTATCATTCTGAATATTGTCAGTTTATTAGGTAAATTCAATTTATTCTCCCTTTCATCAGACCGTTTCGCCAAGCAGGTCATATCCCGTTTCAGCTACCGATAAAATTTTTACCGATACAACATCACCCTCTGAAACCGCAAAACCGCTCGTGAATATTATAACAGAATCAATCTCCGGCGCGTTTATGTATGCCCTGCCATAGTAGCAGTCTAAATAACTGTCATAGCTCTCCATAACAACATCTAAAGTTTTTCCGATATGCCTTTTGTTTGTTTCCGTAACAATGCTATACTGCTGCTCCATTATTATTTCACTTCGTCTCTGCGCCGTTTCAGCGTCCACCTGATTTGAAAGTAAAGCAGCAGCGGTGCCTTCTTCTTTAGAATAAGAGAAACAGCCAACATGGTCAAACTGCGCCTCATTTATAAACTCTGACAGAGCCGTAAATTCTTCCTCTCCCTCGCCGGGAAAGCCTGTAATAAGCGTTGTTCTTATCACTATATCGGGAATACGAGTTCTGATTTTCTCTATTAGTTTTAATAAATCAGCCTTATTTCCTTTTCTGTTCATAGCTTTAAGGATTTTTTCATCAGCGTGCTGAATAGGTATATCAAGATATTTAAGCACCTTTTCTTCTGTGCTTATAACATCTAAAAGCTCATCTGTAATTCTGTCGGGATAGCAGTACAAAAGCCTTATCCATTT
>JAAZGX010000197.1 GCA_012511005.1 Clostridiales bacterium | reverse complement strand
CCGTGGTCTGTAATCGCAAGAATGTCATAATCAAGCGCGTAATACGACTCTACAACCTCTGAAAGAAGCATTTCGCCGTCACTGTAAGTAGTGTGCGTGTGGAGATTGGTTTTGTATAAACCCCATGTATCCCAGTTTACTGTTTCATAAGGATTTGTAATTGTATAATCTTTGCCGGGCACATCGCCCGCTGCATATGCAGAGCAAGTAAGAAGAAGTAGAATAATAACACTCATTGTTATGGCAACTACTTTTTTATATATATTCATTATTTTGCCTCCCTTTTACATTTTTTTAATTATACAACAGAAAATGGTATAAATCAATCATTATAATACTTGATTTTTTGCAGTAATTATTATATAATATAGACGCTCAATTTGGTCATGCGGCGTGCGGGTCCTGTGCGGCAAAGCACTGTGAACCATGTCAGGCGGGGAACCGAGCAGCATTAAGCGGGCAGCTATGCGCGCCACAGTCCGCCTGCTCGCCGTATGACTAAGTTGAGTTTTTATAGATATAAAGCGGGGTGTAAAAATGTATCGCGCTCTTTACCGTAAATGGAGACCTCAGGCATTTTCTGATGTTTCAGGGCAAAAGCATATTACCGATATTCTTCAAAATGCGGTAGTAACGGGCAGGCACTCCCATGCATATCTTTTTACAGGCTCACGAGGAACGGGAAAAACAAGTTGTGCCAAAATCTTTGCCAAAGCAATAAACTGCCTTGACCCTGAGAAGGGAAACCCATGCAATAAATGTGATATTTGTAATGGGATTGACAGTGGCGCTGTGCTTGACATATCGGAAATTGATGCAGCGAGCAACAACGGGGTTGATAATATCCGTGATTTGCGAGAGGAGACGAGCTTTACGCCGTCTGTGGCGAAATTTAGGGTATATATTATTGACGAGGTTCATATGCTTTCGGCAGGCGCGTTTAATGCGCTGCTGAAAACGCTTGAGGAGCCGCCGGAGTATGTTATATTTATTTTAGCGACGACGGAGGTACACAAGCTCCCCGCTACAATACTATCAAGGTGCCAGAGGTTTGATTTTAGGCGAATTCCTGTTGAGGATATCACTAACAGACTAATGTTTGTTGCCAAAAACGAAAAGATAGAATTAGAAAGCGAGGCGGCGCTTTTAATAGCAAGAGTTGCAGACGGTTCGCTTAGGGACGCACTGTCCATATTAGACCAGTGCGCATCATTGGAAGGAAGCGTTACAGTTCATCGCGTTAGCGAAACTGTCGGGCTTATGGGCAAAGATTATTTATTCGAGCTATCAGATGCTATAAATAAGAATGACACGGCGAAAGCCCTAAAAATTATTAACTCACTTCACAACAGCTCTTGTGATATGGAACGGCTTATAGCAGAGCTATTAAATCACTTTAGGAATATAATGATAGCGAAAACAACGGAAAAACCGGAGGCGTTAATTGTATGTACGCCTGATGAGCTTGAAAAGTATAAGGATGCCGCACAAAGCTTTACCTATGCCGCACTGCTTTCGATTTCTGAAATGCTTTGCGCGGGCGGAGATTCTTTGAAATACAGTGCATTTCAAAGAGCGGAAGCTGAGGTTCTTATTATGAAAATCTGCACACCGTCTATTTTAGAAGATAATTCCGTGCTTTTACGCAGAATAGCAGACTTAGAGCGGGATGTAAAGATACTAAAAGGCGGCACTGTGATTATCGGCAAAAAAAATGCGGACACGAAAAAGCAGGAGAAAGAGCAGATTACCTATAATCCAAAGCCTTTAGCAGATGAGGAAAACCCGGAACCGTCAGCAAAGGAAGAACACGAAGAAGAATACGAAGCGGAAGAAGAAATAGAGTTACAAGATGAACAGGTAACGCTAAACGAAGACGGTGAAGGGGAGAAAGATTTATATCTCCTTGAGGACTGGACAGAGGTTTTAAGTGAAATTTCAAGAAGCTGCCCTCAAATACACAGCTCTCTTTTAGGCTCAACTTGTACAGTTTCAGGAAATACCGCAGTAATTAAGGTCAAAAGTGAAGCTTTCGATATGCTGTTTTCACGCCACGAAAATGAGGAAGCAATAAAAGACGCTATACTAAAGGTTACGGGGAAAGAGCTAAAGCCTACGCAGTTTTCAGAAACGGCAGGAGATGAAAACTTTGAACAGGAAACGGTTGAAGACCTTATAGAAAGAATAGGCAGTACAAATATAGAAATGAATATTAGGGAGTAAGGAAAATGAAAGCACGAGTTCCGAAACAGGGAAATTCAAGAGCGGATATGATGAAAAAAATCCAAGATATGCAAGAGGAAATGAATAAAGCTCAAGCTGAAGTGGAAGAGGGCGAGTACTCTGCAACATCCGGAGGCGGCGCAGTAAGTGTCAAGGTTAACGGCAAGCATGAGGTACTGTCTATCGAAATTAACCCTGAAGTCGTGGACCCGGAGGATGTAGAAATTCTTGAAGATATGGTAATAGCCGCCGTAAACGAGGCGATGAGAAAAGCGGCTGACACAATGGAGCAGGAAATGGGCAAGGTAACAGGCGGGCTTGGCGGACTCGGCATACCGGGGATGGGACTTTAAGCTATGACATATAATGTTGAGGCTCTTACAACTCTTGTAGAGCAGTTTATGAAAATACCGTCTGTGGGCAGAAAAACAGCACAAAGAATGGCGTTTCATGTTCTTAACATCTCAAAAAAGGAAGCGGAGGATTTTGCGCAAGCAATTCTTGACGCGCATGAGAAAATCCGAAAATGCAGTATATGCTTTAACCTTTCACAAGATGAGCTTTGCCCTGTATGCAAAAATCCGTCAAGAGATACGGGGGTTATCTGTGTTGTAGAGGACCCAAGGGATGTAATAGCGATTGAGCGAACACGCGAGTTTTCAGGTGTATACCATGTACTTCACGGTGTTATCTCCCCGATGAACGCAATAGGACCTGAACAGCTTACGATAAAGCAGCTCGTTTCTCGTACCGCGAAGGGGGAAGTTAAAGAAGTTATAATGGCGACGAACCCGACGGTTGAGGGCGACACTACGGCTATGTATATAGCAAAGCTCTTAAAGCCATTTGAAGTTAAGGTTACGCGTCTTGCTTATGGAATACCCGTTGGGGCAGATTTAGAATATGCTGACGATGTTACGCTAATGCGCGCCCTTGAGGGGCGAACGGTGCTGTAAAGTCTCTAACTTAAAACGAAAGGACGGAATATCGTGGCTGAAAAAACGGGACGCTTTGCCGCACAGAACAAAAAAGCCTTTCACGATTATTTTGTTCTTGAAACATATGAAGCGGGAATAGAGTTATTCGGAACAGAGGTAAAGTCAATAAGGCAAGGCAGAATAAACTTAAAAGACTCGTGGTGTGTAATAGATAAAGGCGAAATCTTCGCATACGGAATGCATATTTCACCGTACGAGCAGGGCAATATATTTAACAGAGACCCGTTAAGACCAAAAAAACTTTTACTGCATAAGCGCGAGATTATGAAGCTTCACGGCGAATTCCAGAAAAAAGGTCTTGCAATTATACCGATTTCAGTGTATTTTAAAAAAGGCAAAGCAAAAATGTCAATAGGGCTTTGCAAAGGTAAAAAGGTTTATGACAAACGCGAGGATATAGCTAAAAAAACTATGATTCGCGAAGCGGAGCGCGAACTGCGCACACGCGAGAAAAAATAAATATATGGGGATGAAAGGATTTCGACGGGGATTTTGAACCTTAATTAGCGAGCAGAGGTGCGCAGACTCTTAAAAAAGCGTAAAATTAAATTAACTGACAATAACGAAGTTAGACTTGCTGCTTAATTAGCAGCCATCCCTACCGGGAGGACCGCGAACCGGATAGGGGTGTAATTTAGCGGTGAACGCGAACGGGTGAGCGCCTTGTAACTCGTCGTGAATTAAAGGCTACCGTAGCATAAAGCCTGCCGTTTGGCGTTATGT
>JAAZGX010000017.1 GCA_012511005.1 Clostridiales bacterium | reverse complement strand
TTACCGTTTGACACATTTGAATGGCAAGGCATAGACGGCACAAAGGTGCTTTCGCACTTCTCGCCCGGTTGCCATAAGAGTGACGACTACCGTGATACTTTCCAAACAACATACAACACATATCTGTCACCAAAACAGGTGATAGGCGGGTATGATAGATACGGTCAGAAAGATATAGGCAAAGACTATCTCATATCCTACGGCTACGGTGACGGAGGCGGCGGCCCTACAAGGGAAATGCTTGAGTTTGACAAGCGTATGGCAAAGGGTATTGAGGGTTGCCCCGTAACTGTTCAAAGCACGGCAAGAAGCTTCTTTGAAAAGCTTGGTAAAGATGTATCGGACAATCGCTATTTACCGACTTGGGCCGGTGAGCTGTATCTTGAATTTCACAGAGGCACATTAACCTCTGAGGCGAAAAACAAAAAATACAACCGCAAAACGGAATATTTGCATCACGATGCGGAAACGCTCGGCGCTATCGCCTCTGCTTTAGGTAAATACGATTATCCGCGTGAGCTTTTACTTCAAAATTGGAAGCTGATTTTACTTAATCAATTCCATGATATTCTGCCCGGCTCCTCTATTCCCGCAGTTTATGAGGACAGCAGAGTTCAATATGAAAAAGTGCTAAAAGACGGAAAAAAGATGATAGATAAAGCTATTGACGCTATTGTATCAAAAGTTAAGCTTAACAATCCGTCTTATGTGGTATTTAACACGCTCGGCTTTAAGAGACGGGATATTGCATACTGTGAAATCCCATCTGTTAAAACTTTCAAAATTTTAGATAAGAACGGCAAAGAAACTCCTTACCAAATTTATGATGGTAAAGTAGCGTTTATCGCCGAAATCCCCGCCAAAGGCTTTGCCGTATACAGCATTGTTGAGGGAGCGCCGTCTATAAATACTAAGCTTTTTGCAAATTTAGAAAGTGTTGAAACTGATTTATTATCTGTGAAGTTTGATAGTGAATTAAATATTGAAAAACTCGTTCACAAAGAAAGCGGGAGAAGCGTTTCCGGTAAAAACAATCTCTTAGGAAAGCTCGTTGCGTTTGATGACCGCCCGCACAACCACGACGCATGGGATATTAAGGCTTACTTTGAGGAAAAGAGTTGGGATATTGTTGATGCTGACGAGAAAACACTCGTCTCAAACGGTGCTGTAATGGCTGTTTATAAGGCAATAAGAAGCTTCCGCAAGTCAAAAATCACGCAATACACATATGTTTATAAAGATTTAGGAAGAATTGATATTAATTATGTTATAGACTGGAAAGATAGTCATATAGCGCTAAAAGCGGATTATCCGGTTGATGTTAATACGAACCGCGCGACATTTGATATTCAGTTCGGCAACCTTGAGCGTTCTACAACACGCAACACGAGCTGGGACTTTGCGCAATTTGAGGTTTGTATGCACAAATGGGCAGACCTTTCAGATAACGGCTTTGGTTTTGCTGTTATAAACGATTGCAAATACGGCGTTGATGTTAAAGACGGGCATATAAGACCCACGCTTTTACGCTCTCCCGTCGGGCATCATCCAATGCAGGACAAGGAAATACACGAATTCACCTTCTCTCTTTATCCGCACAGCGGCAAAGCTTGTGATTCTGCCGTTTCTGAAGAAGGTTACAATGTGAACTTTCCCATTCACACAAGGCTTGCCGAAAAAGGCGGCAACACTTTCGAGGGCGACTATTCATTCATAAGTGCGAATGCCTCTAATATCGTTATAGAAACGGTAAAGCTTGCCGAAGAGTCCGATGATATAGTAGTAAGGGCTTTTGAAACATGGAATAAGAGGACATCGTGTACGCTAAAAGTTTCATCTGCAATAAGCAGCGTGTCTGAATGTGACCTTATGGAAGAAAATGATGTTCCTGCCGTTCGTGAGGGCAATCAAATCCATGCGACATTTAAGCCGTTTGAAATTAAAACATTTAAGATAAGTCTTAAAAATAGTTTTCGGAGCATTACATGAGCCGCAACAATTTTTTCTCAATGATTTCAAGAATGAAATATATAAATCGGTGGGCGTTAATGAGAAACACGAGAGAAGAAACTCTTGATACGCACACGAAAGAAGTAGCGGTAATTGCCCATGCGTTAGCCGTATTGGGCAACCTGCGGCTGCAAAAATCCTATAACACGGACAGAGCGGCAACGCTTGCCCTTTACCATGACGCCCATGAAATTCTAACAGGCGATATGCCGACTCCCGTAAAGTATCAAAACCCTGAAATTCTTTCGGCATTCAAAAGCATTGAAAATGCGGCAAATAGGAAAATAGCGTCAATGCTTCCGCCTGATATGGAAAGCGTCTACCTGCCTTTACTGACGGGAGATGAAGACAAGGAACTTATTCCGCTTATAAAAGCAGCAGATAAAATAGCGGCGCTTATAAAATGTATTGAGGAAAGAAAAGCCGGCAACACAGAATTTCTTTCAGCGGAGAAAGCGATAAGAGAAAACTCGCCCGCATTAAAAATAAAAGAGGCAGAGCTTTTCCTTTTGGAGTTTCTTCCGTCTTTTGAAGACACTTTAGACGATATGAGCGTTTAATTAGGAGTATTTATGGAAATGAATGAAAAAGCGGCTTTAACTCCAAAACAAAACTTTTTTCAAGCCGTAAAGTTTGCACTTTTCTCTGCCACGGCAGGCATTATTCAGGCAGTCAGCTTCGCCGTTCTAAATGAAACTATGAATTGGCAGTACTGGCCGTCTTACCTTATTGCCCTCACTTTATCTGTCCTTTATAACTTTACAATAAACCGTAAATTTACATTCAAGTCAGCAGCAAATGTCCCCATAGCAATGCTAAAGGTTTTTGGCTTTTACTTAGTGTTTACACCCGTATCTACCATACTCGGCAACTTTGTTAAAGAAAACCTTGGCATAAATGAATATATTGTTCTTGCCGTTACTATGGCAAGCAACCTAATTTTAGAATTTTTGTTCTGCCGCTTCGTCGTTTATAAAAATTCTATTAACACGAACGAACAAGCTAAAAAGGGCGAGTAATACAACAAAAAATCAAACAAAAAGTATTCCGATAATTCTTTTATCAGAATACTTTTCTTATTTCTGTATGGTATAGCTTTTTCCTATCCGATTACATAAATAATTGGTATTAGCCTATGGTGTATTTAAATGATAGTATTATTATAGCCGATAATAGAGAGGGGAGTTTGTTATGAAAACTTCTGAACTGTTTAATAATAAAAGGGTTTTATCCTTTGAGATATTTCCTCCTAAAAGAACATCGGGAATAGAGACGATTTATTCTGCCGTAAACGAGCTAAAAACTCTTTCACCCGACTTTATAAGCGTAACATATGGCGCCGGCGGCAGTGATACAAATGAAAATACGCTTAAAATCGCCTCTGCCGTTAAAAATGATTACGGTGTTTTAAGCGTTGCACACTTACCCTCAGTAAATCTCGATAAAAATGATGTGCTTCTGCTGTTAAGCGAATTAAAAAGTGCGGGTATTGAAAATATTTTGGCTTTAAGGGGAGACATTAACCCCGACTATCCCCCGAAAAACTGCTTTAAGTACGCAAGCGACCTTATTTCATTCATAAAAGAAAACGGCGACTTTAACATTATAGCCGCCTGCTATCCGGAGGGACACTATGAATCTAAAAACTTAGTAAACGATATTCGCAACCTTAAAATAAAGGTTGACAGCGGCGCAGACCACTTAATAACACAACTGTTTTTCGATAATAACTATTTCTATTCTTTCCGTGAGCGCGCGGCTATTGCGGGAATTGATGTGCCTATACAGGCAGGTATTATGCCTGTAGTCAATAAAAAGCAGATTGAGCGTATGGTTACGCTTTGCAAAGTGGATTTGCCTAAAAAGTTTTTATCTTTTATGAACAGATACGAGCATAATGAAGCGGCTATGCGAGACGCCGGAATTGCCTATGCCGTTGACCAAATTGTCGATTTATTATCAGAGGGCGTTGACGGGATACATCTTTACACTATGAACAATCCCTACATAGCGCGCCGAATTTATGAGGCTGTTGCCTCTTTGATGAATTAAAGGAAAAGACCTTGCTTTTGCAAGGCTCTTTTTATGTTATGTTATAACCGTGTTTTTTAATAATCCTTTTTAGTTTTAAGATATACTCCTTACCCTCTGGGCTGAGGCGCGTATTATTATTTACTATAAAGCCTACGCGCATTTTTTCATCTGTTAAAAGCGGAACAGATATAATGTCTCCGCCGCTTATATCCCCTCCTAAAAAGCCTGAACATATAGTATAACCGTTAAGCCCTATTAACAGATTAAAAAGTGTGGCGCGGTCACTTACATAAATCGTCTTTTTGCGTATTACCGTACTCAGTATTTCCTCTGAAAAGTAAAAGGAGTTATAGCTTCCTTGTTCAAAAGCCAAAAACGGATAGTCTTTTAAATCCTCAAGTGTTACTATGTTTTTTCCTGAAAGCGGGTGCTTTCTGCTTATAAATACATGAGCATTTGCCTCAAAAAGAAAGCTAAACTGTAATTGGTTTTCTTTTAACAGCTTTTTTATTACCTTTTCATTAAAATCACTTAAATATATAACGCCTATTTCACTTCGTAAATTTTTTACATCGTCTATTATTTCCTGTGTCCTCGTTTCACGCAGCGTAAATTCATATTCATCTACATTTAATCCCAAAAGCAACTCGATAAAAGCGTCCACGGCAAAGGAATAATGCTGTGTTGAGATAGAGCATAAACGCTTTGACGGCTTTTCACCGGTATAACGCTCGCGCATTAACTCCGCTTGCTCTATTACTTGACGGGCATAAGAAAGAAACTCACTGCCGTCAGGCGTTAAAGCCACACCCGTTGGCTGGCGGCTGAAAATCTCTATCTGAAACTCCCCTTCAATTTCTTTAACTGCCGCCGAAAGGCTCGGTTGTGATATAAAAAGTCTGTTTGCCGCTTCTGTAATGGAGCCGCATTCAGCTATTTTTATTATGTATTTTAGTTGCTGTAGTGTCATAATGTCACCTCCATAGCTTTTTTCTATAATTATACGCACTTTAAAGGAAAAATCAATATCCAATCATACTTTTATTCAAAAAAATATGATTTGACGAAGTATGCGTTTTAGTGTAAAATATAACTTATTACCATATATCAAAATACAGGAAGTGAATGCCTTGAAATTAACAAAAGCAGTCGCAGCAGATGAAAGGGAGATGCATAGTTGAATGTTGTCTTAACAAAATTTAAGGAAGTCTTATTTTCCGTTCTTCCTATATCAGTAATTGTAGTTATATTAAATTTTACATTAACACCTCTTGAAACACCGGTCTTATATAGGTTTTTAATAGGTGCTTGTTTTATAATAATAGGGCTTACGGTTTTCTTGCTCGGTGTAGACTTAGGAATTACCCCTATAGGCAACAATATGGGGGCTACTATAGCCAAAACAAATAAGATTTGGCTCGTTGGCTTATTGGGATTGTTTCTCGGTTTTTTTATATCTGTCGCAGAGCCTGACCTTCATATTTTAGCGGGTCAAGTCAGCACAGTTACATTGGGGCTAATTTCAAAATTTTCTATTGTTGCCGTGGTATCATTAGGGATAGCCGTTTTAGTTGCGCTCGGGTTAATCAGAATAGTAAAGAATATTCCGTTAAATAAAATGCTCACTGTCATATATATTATAATATTCGCTCTTGCAATCTTTACTTCTCCCGAATTTCTTGCCATTTCCTTTGATGCCTCGGGAGCGACTACGGGCGCTTTAGCCGTTCCGTTTATGCTTGCTCTTGCTATGGGTATTTCTAAACTTAAAAAAGACAGTAAGGCCTCGGAAGATGACAGCTTCGGGTTAGTCGGTATTGCGTCCTCAGGTGCCATTATAGCAGTTATGATTATGAATATTGTCTCAAAGTCTGACAGTATGTCGGGTACGCTCCCTCTTTCTAATGGAGTTGCAGGTTCTTTATTAGAGCCATTTATTGAAAAGCTGCCTGTTATTCTTTATGAGGTTTCCCTTGCTTTGGCACCGATTTTAATCATATTTCTTCT
>JAAZGX010000196.1 GCA_012511005.1 Clostridiales bacterium | reverse complement strand
AGTAAGTTCAAGCTGCGAAAGCGCACTTGATAGAGCAGAGAAAAACTCGTTATCCATAAACTAACAAAACCTTTATATGTTTTAAGCGGTAATAAGATTAAACTTCTTTTTTCCTACTGTTAAGAGCAGTACCGTACATATTGCCGTTAGAACAGTAAAGAAAATAATGACTAAAGGAAGTAAAATCTCCATTATAAGTGAAATGTCGGCATCTTTGCCACCCATTGCACCCATTGCAGTCACAACCGCCGCTAAACCACCCGCAAAAGCCATAAAAATACCCATTGAGCCTAAAATACCAAGAATCGAGGCGGCGCTCTGCTTTATAACGGTTACCTCGTTAATCCAATCAAACTTGTGAAAGAATACATTACAAAGCATACCCCAAACGGCATTAAAGCTTTGGCATATTAGCCCCGTAAGCAAAATTAGAAGTGCACTTGTAAATGTTATACGCAATCTTATTAAAGCAACCACAGAAACGACTACTATAGGCACAAAGCCCCATGCTATATTAAAAAGTATCTTAGGCGCTACTATATCAATAAAGCTAAGCGGCATAGACTTTAATAACGGGAAGCTTTTACCCTCAAGCGATAAGGCGCTGCTCGTTGTAATATTAGTGCTTGTGCAAAATGCAAGAATTCCACCGATTACAACGGGTAAAAATGAATTAATCTCAAAAGGAAGCTCTGTCACATTGCCATTTGTAATATACTGTGCAATAGATGTCACAATCCCGGTTCCTTTAACCGCAAGAGCTGCCGCAAAAACGAGGATTATAATACTGCCAAGCCCCGCATTCATTAAATAATTTACAGACGAGAAAAACCTTTTAGCCTCTTTTATAAACAGCGCTTTTCTCGGAGAAATAGAAGTAAGTCGTTTTTCTTTGTATATGTATTTACCGGCAGAGCCTTTCTTCTTAGTCGCTATCTTTACAAAAGAGCGCGACATTCCGATTATTATAAGAACAGCGGGAACGACACTGACTAAAACAAGGATAACAAGAGATAAAATATCATTGTTCGCAATAGATTTGCCATAATAGTACAAAGGAGGGAAAACTTTTCTTAAAGCGTCTGAAAGAGCAGCTCCCTCTAACACAAGCCTTGACAGCAGCTTTTGCAAATTCATATAAAAGCCCATTACCGTAAAGAAAAATGTAAGCATAAACACCGTTGAAAACAGCTTCTTGCGTTTGAGGTTTGACATAAATGCAGCAAGTAAAAATCCACCGACTGCAGAAATTGTTAAAGAAAGCACAGCCAGTAGTAATCCGCCTATAATCATAAAAAACAGAGTAATAATGTTAAAGCTCTTTGTTTCATAAAAATACATAAATCCTGCGGGAATTAAAGTCATAAAGCCATACATAATGTTGATAATCAAGATAGATATCATTCGCGCGAGAATAATATGAGAAGAGGGGACGGGCATAGAAAGCAGCAGCTCATTATCATTCGCTTCATATAGCTGTTTTTCTGTTAAAAACACGCTGCCTATAAACATTAAAAGAAACGACATAAGCCCGATTAAAACAAAATACTCCGTATTAAGCCCCGCCTCTATTAAGGGTTTACATAGCTGTGCAGTCACAATACCGAAAAAGAAGAACATACAGGCTATAACATAGACCGCAAAAATACCGATAAGTATTTTCTTGCCGATGCTTTTCGTTGTTTTCTTCTTTGCTGTGCTTTTTGCCGCAAACATAGTATAAAACACAGCGCGAAGCTGCGTTAATAGTAGTGACTTAAACATTATCAACCAACTCCAAAAATACAGCCTCAAGT
>JAAZGX010000195.1 GCA_012511005.1 Clostridiales bacterium | reverse complement strand
CTGGAACGGCTGGGCATTAACTATACGGGTCTGCCTTATTGAGCCGTGCCGGCTTCCGTCACCTTAAGTAAGCGGGGCTCCCACACTTTTTCTATTGTGCGGGAGCCTCTTTTATAAAGCATTTTTATAAAGCAAAATAATAATATATTCCGCCTAAAACTCCGGCGCCGAGCATAATATAAAGCTGATTTATCTTTATCTTTTTTACTCTTAAAATAACAAGACATAAGGCTATCGCCGCTATTGCAAAAAAATCTATTTCAAGAAAAGTCATTTTATAAGTTTGTTCGTGCATAAGGGCGTGCAGCGCTATAGTTATGCCTGCGCTTGCTATAAATGCTGTTACGGCGGGACGCAGCATCTTTAACACATTGTCTACCGCTCGAAGATTTCTATATTTATAATATACGACGGCAAGGATTAAAACTATAATAAATGCTGGGGCAATAAATCCAAAAGTAGCTGTAAGCGCGCCCATAAATCCTAAAAGCTTTGTTCCCACAAATGTGGCGGCGTTAAGCGCAATCGGTCCGGGAGAAAATTCTGAGATTGCTACAATGTCCATAAACTCCGCATATGTTAAATATCCGGTATCCACAACGGCATCTTGTATGAGCGGCAACGAGGCATATCCGCCGCCTAATGTGAATAAGCCGACTTTGAAAAACGCCCAAAATAATGTTAATAAATTCATGTTTTTACGCTTCTCCTTTTTGACTGCCGCCTGATTTATTTCTGCCGCCTATTTGAAATAATGAGCTTATAATGCCAATGAGTATACAGCCGAATATTACAATAATAACATTGACGCGTGCAAAGTAAACGAGCAAAAAGGAAATAAGCAATATAAAAATTGATAAAATACTTTTCTTTTTTAGTATAGAGCTTACCATTCCTATCACAACATCAATAATTACTGCTGCTACTCCTATTTTTACACCTGACAAAAAAGCGTAGGCTATTTTATTTTCCTTGAATGCCGCATATGCAAAATAAATAAGCGTAATACTTATAAGCGGCGGAATAACCGCTCCCAAAGCACCTATAACAGCGCCCAAAACGCCCCCGGTGCGGTAACCCACAAGAACGGCAGTATTGACCGCCATAGCACCCGGAGACGATTGAGCAATTGCTATAAGGTCAACCATTTCCTCGGATTTTATCCACTTTAGTTTATCGACATACTCTTTTTTCATAAGAGGCACAATCACATATCCGCCGCCTACGGTGATAGCGCTGATAACAAACACCGACATAAAAAGCTTAAAATAAAATTTTACAGTTCGCTTCAAGACCGCACCTCTCGTTTTCTATTCAACCTCCGGCAGCTTTTCAAAGCTGTTTTTCAGCTCCTCGTTTGTGGGTATATAGTCGGTCATTTTCTTGTCCATATATGCGCCATATGCACTCATATCAAAATATCCCGTTCCCGTAAGCACGAACAAAATCGTCTTTGCCTCGTTCGTTTCACGGCATTTAACAGCCTCATCCATAGCAACCTTAATAGCATGAGATGATTCGGGCGCAGGGAGAATTCCCTCAATACGCGCAAATTCAACGGCAGCATCAAAAATACCCGTTTGCTCTATTGCCCGCGCCTCGTCAATAAGCTTATCATCATAAAGCTTGCTTATAATCGGTGACATTCCGTGATAGCGAAGTCCGCCGGCGTGGTCCGGAGAGGGTATAAAGTCGCTTCCGACTGTGTACATTTTTGCAAGAGGCGTAATCTGCCCTACATCGCAATAATCGTAAGAATATTTGCCTCTTGATAAAGACGGGCATGACTTAGGCTCAACAGCGATAAAATATGGATTATGCGTTTTCTTAATCTTATCTCCCATAAACGGAGCTATTAATCCGCCGTAACTTGAGCCGCCGCCGACACAGCCTATAATAATATCGGGGTATTCGTCATAAAGCTCCATAGCCGCTTTTGATTCAAGCCCTATTATTGACTGATGAAGAAGCACTTGATTTAATACAGACCCTAAAACATAACGGGTATTTTCGTGAGATACCGCATGCTCAACAGCCTCTGTAATAGCACATCCTAAAGAGCCTGTTGTGTCCTTGCCAAGCTTCTCTAACATAGCTTTGCCCGAATTCGTTTTATTTGACGGGCTCGGTATGACATTTGCTCCGAAAACCTGCATAACCGTTCTTCTCTGCGGCTTTTGATTATAGCTGCCCTTAACCATATATACAGTCAAGTCAATTCCAAAATGCGCACAAGCCATTGAAAGCGCCGTGCCCCATTGACCCGCTCCCGTTTCCGTCGTAAGGTTTTTCAGCCCCTCTTGTTTTGCGTAATATGCTTGCGGTATAGCAGAATTGAGCTTATGACTGCCCGAAGTATTATTCCCCTCGAATTTATAATAAATCTTTGCGGGGGTGCAAAGTGCTTTCTCTAAGGCATAAGCCCTCATAAGAGGCGCCGGCCGGCATGTTCTGTAATAATCCCTAATTTCTTCCGGAATATCAATATAAGCATTTTCATTGTCAAGCTCCTGACGGGAAAGCTCTCGGCAGAATACCTGTGATAAATCGTCAATCGTCGCCGGCTTTCTTGTATTCGGAATAAGAAGGGGCGGCGCTTTATCTATCATATCAGCGCTTATGTTGTACCATTGTTTCGGTATATATTCCTCGGTCAAATTTATTCTGTACGGTACTTTTTTCATTGTAATCTCCCTTTCTTTTGCGTTTTTATGTGTAAATATAAAAAATCCTGCCCCTATTACGGGACAGGATAATAACCCCTGCGGTACCACCCGAATTGATGCTTTGCACCCACTCGTTTAACGCACTTTTATGCGCCCTTCGTTGATAACGGATGAAGCTCCCGTCAGCTACTACTTGGTTGCCCTTTCGCTCTGCCCTCACGAGTCCATTCATCTAAGCCTTTGCCTGCCGCAATCTCACCGCCTGCGGCTCTCTTAAAGCAAGGTCAAAAACTACTTCTCTCGCTCATCGGTTTATATTTGGTATTATAATATGACATTTTTTTAATATTGTCAACACTTTTTCCGTTTTTATTTTTTCGGCTCAATTTTGCCATAGCGAAATTCGCCTTCTATATCTGCTTTCGGCTCTCTTTCTTCACGCGGCTGCGGATTATACGGCGCTCTTCTGTCGCGCCCTCTGCCGTCTCCCTGTCTCCCTCTCTCCTTGTTGTATCCGCCAAAGCGATTGCCGCCCGTCGGGGCAATAATAACCCTTCTGTTGTCACCCTCACCTATTGAATGCGATTCCACACCGGAAATTTCTTGCACCGTTGTATGGATAATCCTTCTCTCGTAAGGGTTCATTGGGTCTAATACGGAGTTCCTGCCGTATTTAAGAACTCTCTCCGTCTGCCTTTTTGCAAGGTTTTTAAGAGTTTCTTCTCTTCTGTCACGATAATCCCCAATATTGAGAGTTATTCTTCTGTTTTCTTTTATGTCACGGCTTACAGATAAACGGACGAGATATTGCAAAGCGTCAAGCGTTTCTCCTCGCCTGCCTATAATATTTCCGTAATCCCCCTCGCTTGATATATCAAGAAGTATTTCTTCCTCCGTTTGCTTTGCGTTTACCGAAGCGTCTGTAAATCCCATTTCAAAAAGAATTTTTTTCAAATATTTTGCAGGCTCGTTATCAGTTAAAATCACTGCTTCTGTTTCTTTAGTCTTTTCAGTCTTTATTGATTTAGCGTTCTCTGTTTCGGTTTTTACTGTTTTTTCTGCTTTTTGAGTAAAAGGTTTTAATTTTTTGTTGCTCTTTTCGATTTTTTCCTCTTTTAGAGGCGCCTCTTTCTCCGGTTTTCTTTCTAACTCTTTTTCCGTTTTCTCGTCAGGAGATTCATAATACGCTCTTACCTTTGCGGGTGAGCCGCCAAAAAGCCCGAATGTCTTTTTTGAAGCTTGCTCAAGTACCTCCACAATTACATCCGCATCAAATGGGGCATTTAGTAATGTTATGGCTTTACTTCTTGCCTCGTCAAGAGTCGGTGCTGTGCCGATTGCTTCTTTTATCAATGATTTCACCACCTATTTTGTACCGCCCAAAGGCGAATAACTTCAAAT
>JAAZGX010000194.1 GCA_012511005.1 Clostridiales bacterium | reverse complement strand
TTAGTGGCAAATAAAAAATACAAAATAGGCTATACAACAGGTGTGTTTGATATGTTCCATATCGGACACTTAAACATCTTAAAAAGAGCGAAGGAACAATGCGAATACTTGATTGTTGGTGTTACTATTGATGAGGTCGTAAAAACATATAAGCATAAGGCTCCTGTTATACCGTACGAAGAAAGAATTGCTATTGTTTCTGCAATAAAATATGTGGATAAAGCTGTGCCGCAAACAACAATGGATAAAATGGCGGCATATGAGTCTTTGAAATTTGATGTCTTATTCCACGGTAGTGATTGGAAGGGAAGCAGCATGTATAACCAGATTGTTGAGGAGATGGCTAAAGAAGGTGTGGATGTGGTGTTTTTCCCTCATACGAAAGGTGTTAATTCATCATTATTAAGAGAGAAAATTGGAAAATAGTTATGCGAATTGATGAAATTGCAAACTTACAGGACTTGTGTACAGGATGTATGGCATGTGTAGATTCATGCCCTGAAAAATGTGTGATACCCATTTTGGGGAAAGACGGTTTTCGTTATACTAAAATTGAAAGCTCACGCTGCACAAATTGCGGGAAATGCTATGCTGTATGCCCTATCGACAATATAAAGAAACACGAAGGACAACAACGATTATATGCATCATATGCAAAATGTAATGATGTTCGAAAAAGAGGCTCTTCTGGCGGCATATTTGAGTTGCTTGCAACTCAATTTATTAATCGGGGGTTTTATGTTTGTGGAGCTGCTTTTGAGGAAAACAAACTTTTTCATCGTATTGTCAACTCAAATAGCGAGTTAAGGGCGCTCTTAAAATCGAAATATTTGCAATCAAATACATCCGGTATTTATGACGAAATACTTGCTCTGCTGAAAGAAGAAGAAAGCGTATTCTTTTGTGGTACGCCGTGTCAAGTTTCAGCAGTAAATAATTATATTCCGGAAAAATTGCACCATAATCTGTTCACAGCCGACATTATTTGTCACGGTGTTCCTTCACAAGAAACATTTGATATGTATATCGAATCGCTTGAAAAGAAAAGCAAAGGAAAAGTAACTGATTTTTCCTTTCGAGTGAAAGATAATAAATATGAACATGCGCATGGATTTACTTATAAAATCACACAAAACGGAAAAACAACGACTGTGAACGGGCTTTATCCGCAGTCTACATTTTACAACGGTTTTAAAAAATACCTGTTTTTCAGACAGAGTTGTTATGATTGTCGATACTCATCACTATCCCGTGTTTCGGATATAACACTTGGAGATTTCTGGGGAATTGAAAAATATGATTTTACGGGAAACACTGATACGGGCGTGTCAATGATTATTACGAATACACCGAAAGGCGAACAAGCATTTTCTGCTCTTAATGAACAAGTTATGTGTAAAGAGTTCCCCATTTCATATGGCGTAGAATCTAACCATTGTTTAACAAAATGCACTGACAAACCGACAGACAGAGATGAGATTATTGATAAGTTGCACCGCGACGGATATGATAGCACCGCGCTCAAATATTTCTCAAGCGATATCACTCAGCGAATTTATCTGTTAATGCCGACAAGTTTCAGAAACCTGCTAAGGAGAATACGGAGAGGTTAATTATAAATGTACAACTACATGAACCCTGATACGCAAGATAACTGGAAAATTAAAAAACTACAAGATAAAATACTTGATATAGCAGTATATGTCGATTTATTTTGTACGGAAAATAATATTAATTATTGTTTAATGGGCGGCTCGGCTTTGGGAGCCGTGCGCCATGCGGGGTTTATACCTTGGGATGATGACATTGATTTTTTCATGACACCCGACAATTACGAAAAGTTTGTAGAGCTTTTTAAGAAAAAGGGCGACCATACCCGTTTCTTTTTAGAGCCGTTCGGGCAGTTTGATAACATGGTTACATTGGGAAAAGTTCGGGCAAAAAACACTACCTATATTGAAGAAAGCTTAATGGATTACAAAATTTCTCATTGTATTTATCTCGATATTTTTATTCTGCACACTTGTCCGGACAACATATTAAAACGAATTCATCAATATGTTTGGGCAAAATACATTATTGTTAAATCACAGGCATACAAAGATATTTCAC
Source organism: Clostridiales bacterium (assembly GCA_012511005.1). Lineage (GTDB taxonomy): Bacteria > Bacillota > Clostridia > Oscillospirales > Acutalibacteraceae > DTU089. The sequence continues at coordinate 3,814 of JAAZGX010000194.1, read as the reverse complement.
GGTACGGCTTTGGTTTGAAAATAATACTTCTTATGTTTCGGTTGCTTCCAAGACTATTTCTTATAAAATATGCGCTGAAACAAGTTTATAGATACAGGGACAAAAAAACAAAGCTGTTTTGTAACTATCTTGGAAAAGCAAAATTTAAACGCGGAACATATAAAAGAGAATGGTTTGACAGTACAAAAAGAATTCCTTTTGAGACGGTTTCTTTAAGCGTTCCCGACGGTGTGGAAGAGTTTCTTTCAGAACGCTTTGGCGATTATATGAAAATTCCTAATAATCAACAAATTAAGCGCGAACAGCATGCAAGTATTTGGGATACAGAAAGAAATTACACGGAGTACCTTGAAAAGGAACCGAAGCTGCCGGCAAAATATATTTTTTAAGGAAGAAAGTTGATAATATAATGAGCAAAATTCAAGTTTTGGTTGCCTGTATGCATCAACAAGACGATACACTTTATCGCGAAATGAATTTACAAACAGATGCGGTTTTGGCAAATCAATCTGATAGATACGAATATAAAGAATATAATGAGCCGGACGGTAGCAAAGTTCAACTAATCACCTCCTTTGACCGTGGTGTCGGAAAAAACCGTAATAAAGCTTTATCATATGCGACTGGCGAATATCTTTTATGTTCCGACCAAGATATGATATATGTTGATAACTATGCACAAATTGTAACAGAGGCTTTTCAAAGATATCCTAAGGCGGATATCATTGTTTTTCGCCTTGAGTATTTAAACCGTTTTACGCCTCCCCGAAAGGAAGAAAATAAACCAAAACGGGTGCGTTTATGGAATTGTATGCGATATGGTACTGCCCGTGTGGCAATAAAAAGAGGTGCTGTTGAAAAAAACTGCCTTTCGTTTTCTCCACTGTACGGCGGCGGGGCTGTGTACAGTTCAGGAGAAGATTCTCTTTTTATTCGAGATGCATTCAGGAAAGGGTTGAAAATGTACTCTTGTCCGACTGTAATTGCAAAAGTAAAGCAAGAAGAATCCTCTTGGTTTAAGGGCTATACCCAAAAATATTTCGTTGATAAAGGCATTTTAATTGCGAATGCATTTCCATTTCTTAAATATATATTTCTTTATTATTTTGCGTTTGGAATGCGAAATATTACAGAAGAATATGGCTTTCTGGATATCTGCCGGTTTATGAAGACCGGATTTCGTGAGTATAAAAAGATTTGAGATATTAATTACCGAAAATCACAGGAAGGGGCTTTTAAATGTCATATAAGGTCTTAATAATTTCATATATCGCGTTAATTTCCACCACCCCAAACGGCAGAACAATGCAAAGCCTGCTGCAAGGTGTAGAAAAGGAAAATCTCTCATTATTCTGTGTTCGAGGCACGCCTGATAATCATTGTTGCGCCAGTACATACAGAGTAACAAATAAGGATGCCCTTATGTCTTTATTAAAACTAAAGGAAATGGGCGGCGTTTTACCGTTGGATAGTTCGTCTCAAAAAGCTGGTACTCTTGATAAAAGCCCAAGGCATGGGGATAAAAAATCGCTTGATTATCTTTTAAGGGAAATTGCATGGAAATACGGTAAATGGAATGGAAAGAAGCTTAAAAACTGGCTTAATGAGCAAAAACCCGACTGTATTATTTATATGTATGGTGACGGCGCCGCTTTGCAAAACCTTTCAGTATTTGTCAGTCGTTTCTTAAATATTCCGTTAATTGTGTACTCATGTGAGAACTACTGTTTTAAAGGTATTAATTATATTGACTATAAAAAGTTTTCGATACCATTTTACTTTTATAATAGAATGTCCTCAAAAGCCACAAAAGAACTTTTCCGTCAAGCAAGCGCTTTGATTTCTAATTCAGACCAATTAGGAGAAGAATACAAGAGGGCATATAACATTCAGAATATTAAAACCGTTATGATGGCATCAAATATGGAATTTATTGAAAACTTCAAAGTAAAAGACACAAAAGATATAAGGGTAGTATATTTAGGCTCTCTAAAAAGCAGAGCCGACTCTTTGGCAGTCATTGCAAACACTCTTTCTAAAATTAACCCCGAATTAAAACTTGATGTTTACGGAAACATTACAGATGAATACACAAAAAATGTATTAGAAAATTGCCCCTTTATCAATTATAAAGGGTTTGTGTCTTATGACAAGGTGAAAGAAATTATGTATAGCAGTACCTTGTTAATAGAAACGATTGATACAGACCCCATTACCGTTGAAAAAAAGAAATATGGCTTTTCCACAAAATTTGCTGACTCTTTCGCCTGCGGCACTCCTTTTTTAGTGTATGCATCAAAAGAAATAATAGAAATGCGTTTTGCCTTAGAGCATAAATGTGCATTTGCTGCAACTTGTGAGAAAGAACTGCTGCAAACTTTAACCTCTGCTTTATTTGATGAGGGAAAACGCAAAGAGCAAATTTACGCAGCAAAAAGCATAACGGCAAAGTATTTTAATAATGAAAAAAATATTGCCACAGTTAATAATCTAATAGCTAACTGTGTTGAAAACAAGGTGAAATAATGAAAATACTAACAGTAACAAGCCAAACCGCGAATAATTACGGCGCGGTTTTGCAAGCATATGCTTTACAGCAAACCTTACTTAGATTAGGTTATGAAAACGAGCTGCTCAATCATACGCGGGAACATAAAGGCGAAAGAAAAGTTAGCATAAAGGCGCGAATGCGTAATGCAGTCATTTCATTATGCAATTGCATTCATTACGGACAAATAAAGGCTTTTAACAAAGGATTTGAACTTTTTAGAAAAAATCACTTTATAACAACAAAACTTTATGATTCCGTATCACAAATACAAAAGGACCCGCCAAAATCTGATTGTTACTTGACAGGCAGTGACCAAGTTTTTGCTTTAGGTACTCCTTTAGCTTCCCTGAGGTTTTTAAATTTTGGACATTTGGATATACCAAGAGTAAGTTATGCTGCAAGTTTAGGCTCATATGAACCTAACCCAGAAGATATTGACGAGTTAAAACAAAGTCTAAAAAAGTTTCGGCGTATCTCTGTCAGGGAGCTTCAAGGTGCATCTTTTATAGAAAAGCATGTAGGATATCAATGCCAAACGCATATAGACCCTGTATTCTTGCTAAATGTTGACGAATGGGATAAAATAAGTAAGCCCCCTAAAAGTGAAGGTGAATATATACTATGTTTCCCAATGCTTGGCAACCCAAATACAAGCATCATATTAAAAAAACTTAAACAAGAAACAAACTTGAAGATTATTTCGCTGCAAAATAAGTCCGTTAAAACAGTTAAGGCAGATAAATACATTTTCGGTGCTTCTCCGGAAGAGTTTATAGGCTATATCAAAAACGCAAAAGCCGTTGTTACAACTTCTTTCCACGCCACAGCTTTTTCAATTTTGTATGAAAAACCATTTTACTCATTAGTCGGCAACTATAAGCCGGAAAGAGCATATAATCTGTGCCGATTAATGGGATTGGAAAACAGAGTTATTGCCCCTAATGATACAGATATTCCAAATATTAACGGTATTGATTTTAGCTATGCAAATGATATAATAAAAAGAGAACAAGAATCAGCGTTGGCATATTTATCAGAACTGGAGGACCTTGTTAGTGAAACTCATTATGAAAGACCAAATAAATAGTAACGGCTATGAATACAAAGGTAAAAACCTTTGGTTAAGCATAAATATTACATTTGTTTTTCTGTATATAATTCTTAAAATGTACAGAAATTCCATTAATAATACCGCGGAAGTTACAGGCGGTATTTGGAATGTTTTTAATATTCTTTTTATCGTTTTAGGCTTTTTATCTATAT
>JAAZGX010000193.1 GCA_012511005.1 Clostridiales bacterium | reverse complement strand
GCAGTTTCTCTTGCTGATGATTATCCGGCGGTATTTAACACGAAAATAAGCGGAAGCGGCATATTAACGGGAGGCAAGGCAGCTTTAGAGGGAAGCATAATAACGCTTATATTAAACATTTTACTATGCGCCGCTGTCGGTACAGTTATTTATAAAAGAAAAAAGAAAGAAAGCTGTGCTAAATAGGTTTAATTGCAAACTTTATTAAGCAAATGATTAAAATAGTATGCCAAAGCTCTTGACCTTTTCAGCCCCGCGTTATCGTGTATCGGAATAGGGAAGACCCTGTCAGGATAAACCTTGCAAGCCATTAAAAGCTCAATATCATTCGTGTCTACTATTGCAATCGTAGGAATACCCGCCCTTATAGTCGCCCCCGCTATGCCGTGGTCGGCTATGGCAAGGTCGGGTTTTACTTTTTCATTCTCAATTATTTTATCTAAATTAAAATCCTCATGCGTATGTATAATTCTATTGTCTTGTGTTGCGGTAGTTACAGCGCAAAATGATGATAACCATACATTCTTTCTTTCTAAAGACGACAGTATTTGTATAGCGGGATTATAAAGCCGCGCGCCTTTTTGTACAAGGTTTTTCCCCATTAAAGCATATGCCGCAAGTAAAGACTCTGTGTGACCGGAGCCGATAAATATTGTTCCATGGTTTTTCGCTGTTTCAGCGGCGGCAGAAACGGCTTTTTGCAAACCATCCTTAAAAGCTTTTAGCGAAACGAAGTCCTCGCCCTCTGTGTAGTTTGGGTCGCTATTATTTCCGCATATTTTTATAGCGGCGTTAAACATTTCATCAAAACTCATTTTAGGAAGACATAAATCGTAGTCACCGTCTTTTCCCGACTGCTGTTTTGTGACGAGTTTCTTAATGTTACCTAATATATTTTCTCTGCTGTGTGCGCCGGGCGGACCGACTAAACAAGAGTTTGTTATATACTCATCAAAATTCTCAATGTGTGCGTCGTGCTGTAAAAGAGTAATAATCTCTTTTGCGAATAAATCAAAAGAATCACTTACAAAATCTAATTCAAAAACTTCTTCCCCGTCCATATTTACGCCCTTCTTTCATATGTATACATTAAATAACGATACCATATGAACTTGAATTTGTCAAAATAACATACCTTATAAAACTCATTTTGAATATTACATAAACTACTGATAACAATATATAACGAACAGAAAGAAAAAAGTATTAAAGGGGAACGAAATTGGCTAATCATTTAAAAGACCAAACGAGCCCATACCTTTTACAACATAAAGAAAACCCTGTAAACTGGTATGCGTGGGGCAAAGAAGCATTTGAAAAGGCAGAAAAAGAGGACAAACCTATTTTTTTAAGCATAGGCTACAGCACCTGCCATTGGTGCCATGTTATGGCGCGTGAAAGCTTTGAGGATGAAGAAACGGCAAAAGTTCTAAACGAATTTTTTGTCAGTATAAAGGTAGATAAAGAGGAACGCCCCGACATAGACAGCATTTATATGCAAGTCTGCCAAGCCTTTACAGGGAGCGGCGGCTGGCCGCTGAGCATTTTTATGACGCCGTCACAAAAGCCGTTTTTAGCGGGAACATATTTTCCTAAAAAACCCCGCTATGGATTAATGAGCTTTAACGAGCTTCTTTTAATTATTAAGGATAAGTGGCAAAACGAGCGAAATGGGCTGCTTGATACGGCAACGCAGGTTACAAATGCGCTTAAAAATGTAAGTAAGGAAACATCTTCTGAAAACGAGTACCTTATTAAAGAGGCATATGAAATCTTTAAGGAAACTTATGATGAAAAGTATGGCGGTTTTTCGCGCGCTCCGAAATTTCCGTCCCCCCATAACCTGTTATTTTTAATGGATTATTACAAAACGGAGCATGAAGAATATGCGCTTAAAATGGCGGAGTTTACATTGCTTATGATGTATAAAGGCGGCATATTTGACCACATAGGATACGGCTTTTGCCGCTATTCCACAGACCGGTATTTTCTCGTACCCCATTTTGAAAAGATGCTGTACGATAACGCGCTGCTTATTCTTGCTTACTGCGAGGCGTATAGTATTACAAAAAATCCTTTCTATAAAGAGGTGGCGGAGAAGGTCGCATTTTATATATCTTGTGAAATGACCTCAAAAGACGGCGGGTTTTACAGCGCAGAAGATGCCGACAGCGACGGGATTGAGGGAAAGTATTATGTATTTCTGCCGTCAGAGATTGAAAAAATCCTCCCTCTAAAGGCGGCGGCATTTAATAAATATTTCGACATCACAAAAGACGGAAACTTTGAGGGTAAAAGCATACCAAACCTGTTAAAGACAGAAACGCAAAGCGATTTATTTGATGCGTTTTTACCGGAAATCCGAGAGTATAGGAAAAACCGTACTAAGCTTCATAAGGACGATAAAATATTGACCTCGTGGAACTCTTTAATGATATCTGCATTGTCAGCATTATATAAAATTACTAAAGAAGAAAAATATATAGAAAGTGCAAAAAGGGCGCAAATATTTATTGAAAAAAACTTGTCTGAAAACGACGCTTTATTTGCAAGCTATAGAAACGGCAAGCGTTCTTTGCAAGGCTTTATTGACGATTATGCCTATTATATATTTGCTCTTTTCTCCCTTTATGATGTAACGCTTGACGAGGCGCTTATTGAAAAAGCGAATAAATTTCTTAACAAAGCCGTTACCGATTTTTTTGACTTCAAAAACGGCGGATTTTACCTTTACGGAAAAGACGGCGAGCAGCTTATAACTCGCCCAAAGGAAACATATGACGGAGCAATGCCAAGCGGAAACTCCATTATGGCATATAACCTTGTAAGGATGAATTACCTTAGCCCCACAAAACTTACAAACGAAGTTGTAAGCACCCACCTTGCCTTTATGAGCGGCATGGCGGAAAATGCACCTGCGGCTCATGCAATGTTTTTAATAGCTCTTTCAAACTATTTTAACCCCCCTACAATGATAAATGTTGTATTAAAAGACAAAGATGACATAAAAGATTTATGTTTTACCGCCCCTCTTAGAAGCATTATAAAGGTACACCGCTTAGAAACGAAAGAATATAAACTCCTTAACGATAAAACCACTTACTATGTATGTAAAGACCAAAACTGTCTTCCGCCTGTGAATAAGTTGGATTTTACCGATAACAATAGTAATTGAGGTGTGAAGTATGAACGATAGAAATGGTTTTATAATATCAAACCGCGACAGGGTACTAAGAGCGTGGGAAAACTCATTGGAATTAGTAAGGGACTACAAGGCTTATGCCGAAGAAATGAAAGATGATAAAAGGCTTTCAAGTCTTTTTGATGAATTTTCTAAAGATGCGGCATACCATGCATCAAAGCTATTAAAATTGCTGCAAGAATATGAGGAAGAATGAATTTATGCGGCTGATATATTATTTATTTTCTAAAGCTTTGCCGTTCAGTTTGCGGAAGATTACGCAAAAAGCAAGGGCAAAGCTCAAATGAGTATTCATACGACCGCCGACAATATCGCCGCCCGAAGCTGCTATGAAAAGTTAGGATATAAAATCGCTTCGGAGGATGACTGCACAACCGGCGACGGTCAGCGCCATAAACGCTTAACACTCCATAAAAATTTATAAAAACTGTTAATAGCAAAGTAAAAAGGGCTGTGCGACAAAGTCACACAGCCCTTTTTTTAATTTTATAAACTGTTTTGTTTTTGCTGTCTTTTATATTTACAGCCCTAAAAAAAGGAGTTCTTAAAAGGTTATTTTCCGCTTATATGCCGTATTAAAGCGTTCTCAATGCCGCAGGCGACAGAGCTTGGATTGTCCATTGTTTTATCACTTGCTAACCTAAATACCATCACTCCGCCCGCGCCGCAAAGCAAGGCATAAGCCGTTTTATCACCCGCAAGCGCGGGAGCGCAGTATGTTGCGTCAAAAATTTGACCCGAACACAAAATATTATAGTGCATGCTGTTCCAGTAAAGGTGTTCTCCCTCAACAGTCTTCCAAAACGGCCAATAAGGCGCGCCGTTTGTCGGTCTGCCGTAAGCGGCAATGCCTATATTTATATTTTTTAAGTCCGCGCCGTTTTTTACGAACTGAACGAGTCCCCATTGTGCTTGATTAAGGGATGACTGATAGCCGTCCTCATCATTTCCGTCATACGCCATAAATTGAATTTGATTAAAACGGGCAAGCGTTTCACGGCTCATGCCTAATGCCCACGCGGAAAGCGCGCCTGACAATATAGCGTCAGGTTTTATTTTTTTCATCCCGTCGTCAAGACGCGTTATAAACTTGTTAAAGCAGTCCCAGTCCTCCGGTGTAGCGGGGTACTCCCAGTCTATGTCTAACCCGTCAAGGTCATATTTTTCAACAAAGGCTATAAGCTTATGTGCAACGCTTTCCCAATGCTCTGCCATAAACACATTAACGCCCGCGTGTCCGTCGCCGCCTGTGCCGTCCGCTAAGCCTGTGCAGACAATCTTAACCTTATGGGAAGGATTACTGCGGTGCGATATTATTTCACGCAAAGCGGAAAGCTCACGCGCAAAGCCATCCTCACCGCCGTCAAGGTTAAACACCATATTGTCATTATCCCATTGTACGGCGGCGAAGATTAAAACAGTGTTATACACATCATAAAAGCGTGCATAGTTTTTAATTTCTTCTTTTGTACCCTTTAGTATTTCAGAGGGGATATCACCGTCTAAACGCTGATAAACGGTAACATTAAAGTCTTTAGCCTCGTCAACAATCTCATAATAAAGCTTTAGAGATTTAATTTTTGCGGGCACATCCTTACTTCGGAATTTATCAATTGAAAGGCGGATTTTGTCAGTCGTTACGGCGTCAAAGCTGCAAAGCCTATACTCCTCAATCTTTTCACTTTGATAAACGGTTTTCCATTCCTCATCTATAAATGCCTGAAGGCGAAAATACTGTACTTCATTTCCGATTTCCTCAATTACAGCGACATTAAATGTCACAGGCTTTTGAAGCTTAATTTCCGCTGTGCTGTTGCACACATCTTCTTGCCCCTCGGCAGGGGAACGGTTCAAGTCCTCCGGTGTCCACGCCTTGTCATCGTCTGAAAAAAGATTTTCAGCATCAGGGGTTTCTTTTTTCTTTAAGCTTTCATATGTAATAACGGCTCCTGCCATAAAGTTTAGAGAAGTGAAATTAGGTTTAATAATCCCGTTTTTCCCCGTTTTTTTACCGCAGCCTGTCAAAACAATCCCTCCCATTATTGAAAATAAACAAAAAAATGCTACAATACGCCTTTTCACTTAATCACTCCTCAAGAAAATCATTTTCAATAATTATACATTCAAGCCTTGCAAAAATCAATGCGTATAGACTATAATAAACCTGTAAAAACGCAAATAGGAGAAGAAAATGGTTTTTTATTTTAGCGGAACGGGCAACAGCCAATTTGTTGCAAAAGAAATCTCTGAACATATTCAAGATGAGATTGTTTCTATCAATCGTCTATTAAAAAAGAATGAGGCGGGGGAATTTAGAAGTGAAACGCCGCTCGTGTTCGTTACGCCTACATATGCGTGGCGCATACCTAAAATTGTGGAGAAGTGGCTTAGTAAGGCGAAGTTTCACGGGAATAAAAACGCATATTTTACACTTACTTGCGGGGACTCTGTAGGAGATGCCGCTTTTCATGCCAAAAAGCTTTGCGAAGAAAATGGATTAATATTTAGGGGACTTGCCCCGGTTATAATGCCCGAAAACTATTTGGCGCTTTTTTCAACTCCCGAAAAGGACGAATGTCAAAAGATAGTAGAAAAAGCCAAGCCTTTAGCGGAAGTCTTAGCAAGGTTAATAGAAAAAGGTGAAGACTTTCCCGCGCAAAGCATATCAATAAAGGATAAAGTGTTAAGCGGCATAATAAACGACATATATTACCCCTTAATAGTAAAAGATAAAGGCTTTTATGCGAATGATAAATGTATTTCGTGCGGGGAATGTGAAGAAGTATGCCCGATAAATAACATAAAAATAGTATCGGAAAAACCAAAATGGCACGGAGACTGCACACACTGTATGGCTTGTATAGCCCGTTGCCCAACAGAGGCTATCGAGTATAAAAAAGCGTCAAAAGGGCGCCGCCGCCATTATATAATGGAGGATTAAAGCGGTCCATTCCAAAAACAAAGCTCCATATTAACACGGCCGTCAGGTAAAAACGGCACGCCCTCGGTTTTTAGCATAGCCTTTCTCATATCAGAGAAAGCGCCGCCCGTAACTGTGCCGTCTTTCATAACTACCCTTTGCCAAGGCAAACTATTAGGGCAGTGCCGCATAGCGCGCCCAACCTCCCTTGCGG
>JAAZGX010000192.1 GCA_012511005.1 Clostridiales bacterium | reverse complement strand
TTATTAGTATATTATGGCAGAGCCGGCTAATAATTATTAGGGATTATTACTCTTAACGCTTAAATGATTATGGAGGTATTGTTGTGCAAAAAAAGAAAAAGGCTGGAATAAGCCGCTTTTTTTCGAGCAGAGAAATGGATATTCCGTTTTTCATTATCGTGCTTACTATTCTTACAATTGGGCTTATTATGCTTTTTTCGGCAAGCTATACCTATGCCTCTTATAACGAGGACAGCAGCACCTACTATTTTTCAAGGCAGCTTATTTTTGCAATCCTTGGCATAGCGGCAATGCTTTTTATTTCAAAGATAGATTATAAATATTTTAGAGCAGTAGCTGTTATCGGCTATGGAGTATCAATAATTTTACTTGTATTAGTATTGTTTTTGCCCGAGGTTTTACCGGGGTTTAAAAGGTGGATACTAATCCCCATAGTAGACATCACCTTTCAGCCGTCGGAAGTGGCTAAAATGATGCTAATTATGCTTTGTGCTATGGGTATGGATAAGGACCATAACAAAATAACGGGGAAAGCAGTAAGCAGCTCGCCGCTTGCTAAGAGCATTATGGCGCTAACCGGTGACAGACTTAAAATAAGCGCCTCACTTGCCTCTACCGTCTTTTACGGCGGCATTATTGTTTTCACTGCAGGACTTGTGTTTCTTGAGGACCATGTTTCGGGAACAATTCTTATGCTCGCTATCGGCGTTATAATGCTTTGGCTTGGAGAGTTTAAGAAGACATGGTTTATATTAGGTGTGGCGGTGGCGGCACTTGGTATAGCAATTTTTATAATGAAACCCGATTTGTTAAAAGAATACGCGGGTGAAAGGATTGTGGCGTGGCTTGAAAAGGATTATGAGCCGCTCGGCGCACGGTGGCAGATTAATCAGTCGCTTTTCGCTATTGGCTCAGGAGGACTTTTAGGTACGGGACTCGGCAATTCAATGCAAAAGCATCTGTATGTTTCAGAGCCGCAAAACGACTTCATATTCGCAATAGTAAGCGAGGAACTTGGATTTATAGGCTCGACAATCATATTAATTCTATTTGCCATATTAGTGTGGCGCGGCATAACAATAGGCATATACGCGAAAGACAAGTTTGGCGCGCTGCTTGCTATGGGTATGGTTTTTCAAGTGGGACTTCAAGTTATACTAAATGTAGCTGTTGTGACAGATACAATTCCCAATACCGGTATAGGGCTTCCCTTTTTCAGCTCCGGCGGTACATCGCTTTTAATCCTTTTGGCGGAAATGGGTGTAATACTGTCTGTTTCAAGATTTTCAAAAATAGGGAAGGTCAGCGCAAAATCAAAATCGAATACAAGCCAAAAGAGAAATAAAAGGGAGCAAACCGTATGAGAGTTATTATAGCGGCAGGCGGCACGGGCGGTCATATTAACCCTGCTCTTGCAGTTGCAAGCAAAATAAAAGAGTGTAACAGCCAAGCGGACATCCTTTTTATCGGCACAAAAGAAAAGATGGAGGCAAAGCTCGTTCCTGCCGCAGGGTTTCCGTTTAAGAGCATAAGCATAAGCGGATTTAAGAGGGGCTTTTCTCCAAAAGACATAAAAGAAAATATACATACTATTATTAAAATGTTCGTATCCTCATTTGAGGCTAAAAGGATTATAACGAAATTTGAGCCTGATATCGTAATAGGATTTGGCGGTTATGTAAGCGGACCCGTTGTAAGAGCCGCCGCAAAGGCAGGCATAAAGACGGCTATACACGAGCAAAATGCATATCCCGGTTTAGCTAACAAGGCGCTTGCTAAAATGGTTGATAAGGTTATGCTTACGGTTGAGGACGCAAAAGAGCGAATGAGCTGTAAAAACGCGCCCGTAGTAACAGGGCTTCCTATTCGCCCTGAAATGCTGACAGTTGACAGGGATTTTTCAAGAGCGGAGCTTTCAGTAGGCAGTGACAAGAAAATCATACTTTCAATGGGCGGGTCATTAGGCGCCGAGGCTGTAAATAAAGCGATTGTAGAGCTTATAACGAAAAAACATAAAGACCCAAGCCTTATATTTATACATTCAACGGGACAATACGGGCTATGGGTGCCCGATAAATTAAAAGAAAAAGGCGTGGATATAGAAAATGCGGGAAACATCAATATCAGAGAATATATTGATGATATGGCAAGAGTACTTTCTGCGGCAGACTTAGTTATTTGCCGCGCTGGCGCGTCAACTCTTACTGAAATACAAGCGCTCGGAAAAGCGTCAATACTTATACCATCCCCAAATGTGACGGAAAATCATCAATATCATAATGCCATGTCACTCGTAAAAAACGGTGCCGCAGTTTTAATTGAAGAAAAAGACCTTACGGGTGAAAGGCTTATTAATGAGGTGGATAATCTTCTTAAAAATGAAGATAAGCTTAAAGAAATAGGGGATAACGCAAAGAAAATGGCAATCATCGGTTCTTTAGATATTATTTACACGGTCATAAAAGAGCTGCACGAGCAAAAGCAGTAACGGCAACGGCTTCTTTAGCATAGTATGAGAGCAGTAAAAGTGCTTTCTCTTGCTCGAAGGAGTGATTATGTGTGGCATCGTTGACCATTAACGGAGGACGAATACTAAACGGGGAAGTAATATGTCAGGGAAGTAAAAACAGTGCGTTGCCAATCCTTGCGGCGTGCTACCTAATAAAAGGGAAGTGTGAAATACATAATTGTCCAAGGCTATCCGACATAGACGCAACAATAAACATTCTCAGAAGTTTAGGTTGTGATGTTGTTTTTCTGAATAATACCGTAACGGTAGACAGCACCAAAGCCTTTGGGTATGAAATACCGGAGGAATTAATGCATGAAATGCGCTCTTCCATAATTTTTTTAGGTGCAGTGTTAGGGAGAAACGGGCGTGCCGTTATTTCAACTCCGGGCGGGTGTGAAATAGGATTAAGACCGATTGATTTACATATTTCGGCAATGAAAAAGTTTGGCGTCATTATTAACGAGGAGCATGGAGTGCTTGATTGTAAATGTGAGGGCGGATTAAAAGGGACTGCCGTAACACTTAGCTTTCCAAGTGTTGGGGCAACAGAGAACATCATTCTTGCCGCCGCTACGGCGGAGGGTACAACAACAATACTAAATGCAGCAAGAGAGCCGGAAGTAACTGACCTTGCGGATTTCCTAAACGCTTGCGGTGCGAAAATACATTGCAGCGCAGGAGCAATCACTATAACGGGCGTAAAAGAATTACGAGGGGCGTCTCACAGCGTTATACCCGACAGAATAGTTTGTGCCACCTATTTATGTGCCGCCGCCGTAACGCGCGGTGAAGTTACCGTAAAAGATATTGTGCCTGCCCACCTTGGCGGAGTGCTGCCCGTATTTGAGGAAATGGGCTGTGATATAAAGCTTCTGCACCGCCAAATAAAACTGACGGCGCCGGTACGGCTAAAAAGAATAGATAAAATAAGCACACAGCCTTATCCCGGCTTTCCTACGGATTTACAGGCGCTTTTTACAACTCTCGCATGTGTTGCAAACGGTACGAGCGTTATTGTGGAAAATATATTTGAATGCCGTTTTAAACATGTACCGGAGCTTATAAAAATGGGAGCATGTATAAAAACAGAGGGACGCGTTGCCGTTGTTGAGGGAGTACCGCGCCTTTGTGGAGCAAATGTAAACTCACCGGACCTTAGAGGCTCTTGTGCCTTAATAATTGCGGGACTATCCGCAAAAGGCACTACAACAGTAAATAAACTGTATCACTTAGACAGAGGATATGCCGAATTTGAAAAGAACCTAAACGACTTAGGTGCAGATGTATATCGTACGGAGGAAGACGATGCAAAAAAAAGTGAGCAACAGACAAACAGCTAAAAAGTTAAGTCCGAAACAGCAGGTCAGAAGACCTTTGCAGATGTCACGAGATGAAATAAGGCATAGTAACAACAAAATAAGGCGAAAGAAACAAAAGAGAATGAAATATATACTATACACGGTTTTGCTGCTTTGTTTTGCCGCCGTTGCCGTGGGGCTTTCGCTTACTGTGTTTTTTAACATTCAAGATATTGAGGTTAAAGGCTCGTCTGTTTATGGGGATACGGAAATTATAAAAGCATCGGGAATACAAATTGATGACAATTTTTTTATAAGCGATTTAAAAGGTGCGGCAAAAAAGATAACGGGCAATTTGCCTTATGCGGGACAGGCAAAACTAAAACGCAAACTGCCGTCAACCCTTGTTATAGATATTATTGATACGAAAGAATATGCCGCTTTTGACTGGGAGCAGGGCTATGTTCTAATAAATGAAAAGGGCAAAGTGTTAAGCAATTCTGCCACAGTACTGCGCGACGGCGTTTCCTATGTATCTAATATTTATCCTAAAAAGGCAGAAATATGCGAAACGGTAGAATTTGAAGACAGCACAACCTTTGAGCAAATTACAGATATATTAACAGCCATAAAAAATGCCGAGCTTGACAAAATATCAAGTATCAGCTTATCGGATATGTCGGCTATAACACTTATGTATGACGGGAGAATAATGCTAAAAGCCGGCTCCTTGACGAATTTTGAGCGCAAAATGCTAAGGGCGGCAGAGGCTATTCGAGTCGAAGAACAAAGGAATAACGCGGTTAAAGGCACTCTTGACCTCACTATCGACCCATACGGATATTTCCGCGAGGGGAAGGTAGAAACAGAGCCTTTTACCGTGCAAAACAAAAGCGAACATTGAGATATATAATAAATATTGTATATTTATAAAAGAAATTTGTAAAAATGTTGAAATAACAAAGAATATATGCTACTATTGTATAGCTAAAGAATGAGAAAGTGTATTTTTCTTTATCATAGGAGGATTAAAATGGCGTTTGAGATTTCTAATGAATTTGAGGATGCAACTCAAATTAAGGTTATCGGTGTCGGCGGAGGCGGCGGTAATGCTATTAACCGCATGGTGAGAAGCGGCGTTCAAGGCGTTGAATTTATCGCTATTAATACGGACAAGCAGGTGCTTGTATACTCACAGGCAACACATAAAATACAAATAGGCGAAAAGGTTACAGGCGGCAGAGGTGCCGGCGCGCGCCCCGATGTTGGTGCAAAGGCGGCAGAAGAAAGCCGCGATGCCATTATTGACTCGCTAAACGGTGCTAATATGGTTTTTGTAACCGCAGGTATGGGCGGCGGCACAGGTACGGGAGCGGCACCCGCAATAGCACAAATAGCAAAAGAGCGTGGGATACTCACAATTGGTATCGTCACAAAACCATTTGCTTTTGAGGGCAGGCTTCGTATGCAGCTTGCTGAATCAGGCATAGCGGAGTTAGCTCAACATGTTGACAGTCTTGTCGTTATTCCTAACGAGCGCTTAAAGCTTGTTTCAGACCAAAAAATAACATTTAGCAACGCGTTCGATATTGCTGACGATGTCCTTCGCCAAGGTGTAAAAAGCATTTCCGAGCTTATAAAAATTCCGGGGCTGATAAATCTTGACTTTGCCGATGTTACTGCTGTAATGAAAGATGCCGGTCACGCTCATATGGGCGTTGGGCGCGGCTCAGGCAAAGAAAAGGCTGAGGTTGCGGCAAATTCCGCAATTTCAAGTCCGTTGCTTGAAACTACAATTCAAGGTGCAAAAGGCGTAATAATCAGCATTTCATCCTCTCCTGACATTACTCTTGATGATGTTGATATAGCCGCGAAGATTATATCTGACGCTGCCGACAAGGACGCCAACATTATATTCGGTGTCGCGTTTGACGAAAAGCTTGACGATGAAATGGTCGTAACAGTAATTGCTACGGGCTTTGGAACTGACATTAACGGGCTTGCTAAAAAACCTGTGATAGAAGATGAAATCAGTAGTCATAGTGACGGTATGGAAGGCGGCTTCGGCGACGACGAGGATGACATTGTAGACATTCTTGATTTGTTTAAGGGCAGAAAATAAAATCTTAACATTAAAAACAGACCGCGTATTTTTCTGCGCGGTCTTTTCATTTATAACTTTTTTTAATTAACCGCTTGTTTTTCTAAAACGGAACACATTCCAAGACAAGGGAGAGAGATTTACAGTGAAAGCGTCGTCCTCAATGTAGGGGACTTTTTTTGTTTTTGGTGTTACGGGAGCGGAAATTGCTGTATTTACAGCGTTTAAATCGTATCCCGACATCTCGATATGCTCTATGGGAGAGTACCCTGTAAAGTCTAAAAGGTTTACAGTAAAAGGTATTGCATCCGAAAGGTCACGGTTAATGGCAAACACTGTAAGCTCATCTTTTTCAGGATTATGAACAGCTAATGAGTCAATATCAGGAACATCGGTGTATTCTCTGGTGTTGTGAGTTGAAGACTCAATAACAGGCAGGAGAACCGAGCCTCTGCCGAAGCGGGAAGCGTGCAGGTAAGGGTAAAAAATTGTTTGCGCCCACGATTTACCGCCCGTTTCTGTCATTATGGGAGCTATAACATTAACGAGTTGGGCTATACAGGCTATTTTAACTCTGTCACAGCGGCGCAGCAGTGAAAGGAGCATGGAGCCTACTACTAAAGCGTCAGCGAAATTATAAACATCTTCTAAAATAGATGGTGCTTTTGACCACTTTTCAAATTTTGCGCCATGTGAATGGTACCAAACATTCCACTCATCAACTGAAAGGTTTATTGTGTGTTTGCTGTGCTTTTTCCCGCAAATATAGTCACAGCATGCGATAACAGTTTCAATATATCTATCAAGCTCTATGCCTTTTGCAAGAAAATTTCTAATATCACCGTCAGCATTTCCAAAATATTGGTGAAGTGAAATATAATCAACATTGTCATATGCAAGGTCAAGTACGGTAGTTTCCCACTCGCCGAAAGTGCGCATATTACTGTTACTGCTGCCGCAAAGGACAAGCTCAATGGAATTATCGGTCATTCTCATAAGCTTTGCCGTTTCATTTGCTATTAGCCCATATTCCACAGGTGTTTTATGCCCCATTTGCCAGTTGCCGTCCATTTCGTTGCCGAGGCACCAATGCTTTATAGCGTGAGGCTCTTTGT
>JAAZGX010000191.1 GCA_012511005.1 Clostridiales bacterium | reverse complement strand
TTTTTGCAAATACTTTTCGTGAATCTGCGGCAGATGCCGCCTCACAAAAGCCGCCCGCACCATAGCCGCCTATGGAAACTAATATTTTTGTGTCCGCCCTCGTATCTTTTATATGCTTTGAAACTAAGGCTATTCCCTCTTTTAACGGCTCACTAATTATCGGCACATAATGCCCGTCTTTATTTAGTTCAAGCAGAGAAAAACAAGAAAAACATGAGTTATGAGCTTAAAATCAATTTTTTGCAGGTCTTTTTCGCTTATATTCCTGCCCGGCATATAACTGCCGCACATATAATCTTTATTTCTATTTGGCATCAAAAAGCCCCTTTTAGCTATTTTACATAAACATATCATAAATCTTAATTAAAAACAATATTAAGTGTTCTCAAACGGATTTTATAAAATATTGAGGTTTAAAATACATGTATTTCACCTTTTCTTTTGACCGATATTATGTTAAAATAAATATTATGTATTTTTTTAGGAGTGTTTTTGAGAAATTGGCTAAGACAAAAAAGAGCAAGGCGGATTATTCGTTATTTTTCCGTTTTCTTCATTATTATAAGCCGTATAAATTGATTTTGGCGGTGGATTTAACTTGTGCCGCACTTTCGACTGTGTGTGAAATCGTTTTTCCGCTTATCGTGCGCCACATAACGCAAAGCGCACAGGCGGGACGATTTGAGGGACTGCTTAAAACTGTTGCTATTCTTTGCGGGCTTTATTTGCTCCTTAGAATTGTTGATACGGCGGCAAATTATTATATGGCTTATACAGGTCATGTTATGGGCGCTAAAATTGAGGCGGATATGCGCGGCGATTTGTTTTCACATATTTTGCGATTACCGTTTTCATACTTTGATGATGTGAAGATAGGCGACCTTATGTCGCGTATGACGAATGATTTATTTGACATTACAGAGTTTTCGCACCACTGCCCTGAGGAGTATTTTATAGCGGCAATAAAAATTACGATTGCGTTTATTGTGCTTTCGTTCATAAACTTGCCTCTTACTCTTATTATGTTCGCTCTGCTGCCGTTTATGGCTCTGTCTGCTATTGTGTTTCGCAAAAAAATGACGCGGGCGTTTAAGAAGTCACGCGTGCAGATAGGCGTTATAAATTCAGGGCTTGAAGATAGCTTATCGGGTATTCGTGTTGTAAAATCCTTTACGAATGAAGATAAAGAAATTGACCGTTTTGAGCAAAATAATTCAAATTTCGTAAATATCAAAGCAGAGGCATACCGCTATATGGCGGGGTTTCAAGGCGGAATTCGTTTTTTTGACGGGCTTATGTATATATTAGTCGTTTTAATCGGCACGGCTTTTATGGTAAAAGGCACTGTACAGTCTGCTGACCTTATAGCGTTTTTACTTTATATAGGCACGCTTTTAACATCTGTTAGAAGAATTGTTGAATTTACAGAGCAGTTTCAAAGAGGGATGACGGGCATTGAGCGTTTTTATGAAATAATAGACAAAGAGCCTGACCTTGTTGATAAAGAAGGTGTTGTTGATATCGGAGATGTCCACGGAGATATAACTTTTAACAATGTAACATTTTCTTATAACGATATGGAAAATGTACTCGAAAATATTACCTTTGAAGTTAAAAAGGGCGACAGCGCCGCTTTTGTTGGTCCCTCGGGCGGCGGTAAAACCACTCTTTGCAACCTTATACCGCGGTTTTATGAGATTACTCATGGTAAAATCTTTATTGACGGCACGGATATTCGCGATATTTCCCTATCCTCTTTACGGAAAAATGTTGGTATTGTGCAGCAGGATGTATATTTATTCGGCGGCACAGTTGCTGAAAATATAGCCTATGGCAAAAGGGGCGCCACCCTTTTTGAAATTGAAGACGCCGCAAAAAGAGCGGGTGCGCATGAGTTTATATCCTCTTTGGAAAACGGATATGATACATATGTCGGCGAACGCGGCGTTAAGCTCTCCGGCGGGCAAAAGCAGCGTATATCAATAGCAAGGCTTTTTCTGAAAAACCCACCTATTTTAATTTTAGACGAGGCTACATCCGCGCTTGACAATGAGAGTGAAAAAATTGTTCAAAGCTCGCTTGAACTGCTTGCTAAAAACCGCACCACATTCACAATAGCGCACAGGCTTACGACTATTCGCGGCGCATCTGTTATTTTTGTTTTGACAGATGACGGTATTGTTGAAACAGGAACCCATGAGGAGTTATTAAAAAAGGGCGGTCAGTATGAAAAGCTTTACAGCCTTTATTCGAAATAAATATTTGTTTGTTTTTGAGGTGCGTTTATGAATTTTAACATTGTACTAATAGGTATGCCCGGCTCGGGAAAAAGCACTGTGGGCGTTGTTCTTGCGAAAAAGCTTGGCTTTGACTTTCTTGATACCGATATTTTGCTTTCTAAAAAAGAGGGCGTCCCTCTTTCTGACTTAATCGTAAAACACGGGTACGAGGATTTTCTTATGCGTGAAAATGAACTCGGAAAAAGCGTAAAGCGCAATAAAACCGTAATTGCCACGGGCGGCAGTATGCCGCTTTCAATAGAAGCTATGGAAAACCTAAAGCAAAGAAGTGTTACAGTTTATCTTAAAGTTCCCCTTTCGGAGCTTAATAAAAGATTGCCGAAAAACCTCTCTGACAGAGGTGTTGCCGCTCCGAACTTTTATAGCGTTGCGGATATTTATAATATGCGCCGCCCGTTTTATGAAAAATATGCGGATATTATAATAGACTGCAAAGGTAATGCGGACGGTGTTGCACAGCAGATTATTGACGCTTTGGAAAAAAGGTAATTGTAATTTTAGCTCATATTCTGCGGATATTAATATATTGATTGTATTTATTATATGTGGTACAATTTATTATCATCTGTTGCGAGGTGTAAAAAATGATTAAAATTGAAAATCATCTTGGAGTAATTGAAATAGGCAAGGAATACTTCTCCTCTTTAATAGGCAACGCCGCCTCCTCCTGCTTTGGTGTCGCGGGTATGGCAAACAGTAATACAAAGCAAAATATTCGTTCCTTTTTCTTTAAGTCGCGAAACTACATTGACCAGGGCGTGACTGTGATAAAAGACGGTGACGGGCTTATAGTCGAGCTTCATATTATTATTTCTTATGGGCTTAATATATCCGAAATCGTAAAAAGCATTGTCAACAAAGTCCGTTATACTGTTGAAGAGGCGACGGGGCTTGGGGTTAATAAAATCAATGTGTTTGTAGACTCTATGATTTAAGTGTTAATGGAGTGTTTGATTTGATAAACGGCAGCATTTTAAGGGACGGCATTTTATCAGCCGCTAACAATATAAATAACCACAAAAAAAGCGTGGACGCGCTTAATGTTTTCCCCGTTCCCGATGGGGATACGGGCACTAATATGTCGCTTACTATGTCTGCGGCGGCGCGTGAGCTTGCAAGGTTTTCTGATGACGCTACGGTGTCAGAAGTCGCCTCTGCCGCTTCTTCAGCCCTTTTAAGGGGAGCGAGGGGCAACTCCGGAGTTATTCTTTCGTTAATTTTTCGTGGAATAGGCGCGGGGCTTAAAGGCGCCAAAGAGGCAGACGCCAAAACCTTTGCTCTTTCTCTCACTTTAGGGGTGGACAATGCCTATAAAGCCGTTATGAAGCCGACGGAGGGGACAATCCTCACCGTTGCGCGCCTTTTTGCTAAAGAGGCTCTCACTCGTTCTGAAAATAGCGATGCCGCTTTTGATACGGTGTGGGTAAACGCTATGAAAGCAGGAGGCGAAGCTCTCCTTGATACACCTAATATACTCCCTATCCTTAAAAAAGCCGGCGTTGTTGACGCGGGCGGTCAAGGTCTTATGTATATATTTGAGGGCATGGAAAGCGTGTTTTTAGGAAATGGGATTATAAAATCCTCTGAAACGGATAAAGGCTTTATCGAACGCCCCGTTATAACGGATAAAATAAATGAGGATATTCACTTTTCTTATTGCACGGAGTTTCTTATTATGCGTAATAAGGATAATAAAAAGCCTTCTTCCCTGCTTCGCGCTTACCTTCAGTCTATCGGCGATTCTGTTGTAGTTGTTGATGACGATAATATTATAAAAGTACACTGTCATTCAAACGAGCCGGGTAATATTCTTCAAAATGCTCTTAACTACGGTTATCTTATAGATATAAAAATTGATAATATGCGTGTGCAAAGCGAACACTTGTCATGGAGTGAAGAAGACGCATCAAAAACAAAAACAGACACTGCTGTTGATACGGCAGAAATTGAAGAAGAACAAGAGCAAAAGCATTTCGGTATTATAGCCGTAGCTTTAGGCGGCGGAATTGAACAGGTTTTTAAGGATATCGGGGTAGACAGAATAGTAAGCGGCGGTCAGACTATGAACCCCAGTACCGACGATATTTTAAGAGCCATAATAAAAGTTCCCGCGAAAGAAATATTTGTTCTGCCAAATAATAAAAACATTATAATGGCGGCAGAGCAAGCTATACCGCTTACGAATAAAATAATACGCGTACTCCATACGCGGACAGTTGCGGAAGGTGTTGCGGCAGCTTTAGCGTTTGATGAAAATATGCCCGGTGAAGAAAATCACCTTGCTATGACGAAAGCGGCTGAAAATGTTTCCACATCACTCATAACATATGCCGCAAGGGATAGTAAAATCGGCTCTCAATCAGTAAAAAAGGGGAATATTCTCGGAATGGAAAACGGTAAGATTACCGTAATTGACGACTCTATTTTACAAACGGCTCTTAAAACAGTTAAACACCTCATTAAGAAAAACACCTCACTCATAACTGTGTATTATGGG
Organism: Clostridiales bacterium; assembly: GCA_012511005.1. GTDB lineage: Bacteria > Bacillota > Clostridia > Oscillospirales > Acutalibacteraceae > DTU089. The sequence goes on along the minus strand of JAAZGX010000191.1, from coordinate 3,501 downwards.
GAGGATATTAAACAGGAGCAGGCAAACGAGCTTTTAGACGCGCTAAATCAAAAGTACGGCAAGGAATGTGAAATAATTTGTATAGACGGCGGTCAACCCGTTTATTACTACATTATTTCTATAGAATAGCGTTTGCCGAATTGTTATGTATAATTTTGAAACGAGACTACAATATTTAAAAGGCATCGGGGAGAAACGCGCCGCGCAATTTGCAAAGCTTGGGCTTTTCTCTGTCGGCGCCCTTTTGCGCTATTATCCGATAAGGTATGAGGATTGGAGTAAAATCACATCAATATATGAAGCACCCGTTGGAGAGGTCTGCTGTATTAAAGCCGTTGTTTTTAGTCCGGTTACGGAAATAAAAACGAAAGGCGGCTCTTTTATTTGCAAAACAAGTGTTTTTGACGGCTCTGATATGCTAAATCTTACATTTTTTAATAATAAGTACATAGCAAGCAGTCTAAAAGAGGGTGAAGAATACCTGTTTTACGGCAAGCTTTCTGTAAATAAGTTTGGCGCGGTTGAAATGCTGTCCCCTCTGTTTGCTAAGGCAAAAGGCGGCGAAAAAATTCGCCCAATATACCGCCAAAAGGGCACCCTTAATTCAAAGTTTATTGAAAGATGCGTAACTCAAGCCCTTTTTGAGTTAAAGGGAAACATCGCCGAAACTTTGCCTTTAGACTTAATAGAAAAGTACCGCCTGCCCTCACTTGAAGCAGCGTTAAATAATATGCATTTCCCCGAAAGCTATGAAGCGCTGAATGCGGCTAAAAGGCGGCTCGTCTTTGAAGAGCTTTTGATTTTGCAGCTTGGATTTTTAAGAAAAAAGAGTGTAAATTCATCACTTAATGCCCCGCCCATTCAAAAAGACTATACAAAAGAGTTTTTAGCCTCTCTGCCCTTTTCGCCCACTTTGGCGCAAAAACGGTGTGTAAAAGAGGCGGCGGCGGATATAGGAAAGAATTCTCCCATGAACAGGCTTTTATGCGGCGATGTTGGCTCCGGTAAAACGGCTGTTGCGGCGGCTTTAATATACAGCGTTCATAAAAACGGCTTTCAGTCCGCTTTAATGGTACCGACAGAGGTGCTTGCAAATCAGCATTTTAATACGCTTACACAAATGTATAAGGATAGTAACATAAGCGTTATGCTCCTTTGTGGCAGCACTCCCGCAAAAGAAAAAAAGCGGATAAAATCTGCGCTTTCAAGCGGTGAGTGTTCAGTTGTCGTCGGAACACACGCTATTATTCAAAGTGATGTGGAGTTTTTTAATCTCGGTCTCGTTATAACGGACGAGCAGCACCGTTTTGGCGTGGCACAAAGAGCGGCGCTTGGCATGAAAGGCAAAAGCCCGCATATTCTCGTAATGACCGCAACTCCAATTCCGCGTACGCTTGCTATGGCTGTTTACGGCGACCTTGACATTTCATTTCTTGACGAAATGCCAAAAGGCAGGCTGCCCGTTAAAACATATCATGTATCAACCGCTTACAGGAACAGGATTTATGCTTTTATAAAAAAACATCTTGATAATAATAAACAGGCGTTCGTTGTCTGTTCACTCGTTGAGGAGGGCGAAAGCGACCTTGTCCCCGCAACAGAATATTTTGAATTTTTAAAAAGTACGCACTTTAAAAATTATAGCATAGGGCTTTTGCACGGTCAGATGAAAACGAAAGAAAAGGATGCCGTTATGTCTGACTTTATAAACAAAACCCACAAACTGTTAGTGTCGACTACCGTAATTGAGGTAGGAATAGATGTCCCTAATGCCGTTGTTATGATGATTGAAAACGCAGAGCGATTTGGGCTGTCACAGCTGCACCAATTAAGGGGCAGAATAGGCAGAAGCAGCGAACAATCCTTCTGCATCCTCGTATCAGATGCCGTAAATGATGAGGCCCTTTCACGCTTTGACATATTGTGCAAAACGAATGACGGCTTTAAGATAGCCGATAAAGACCTTGCAATGCGCGGTCCCGGAGACTTTTTCGGAAGCCGTCAGCACGGTTTGCCTGAAATGCAAATAGCTGACCTTATGACGGACTCTAAAGCTCTGCTTGAAGCAGGAAAAGCGGCAAGGCGAATAATTGAAATTGACCCGCTGTTAAAAGAAGAGTGCCACAAGGGGCTGCTTTATGAAATCGAGCGGCTATTTATGGCTATATAAGGAGAAGAACTATGGAGAGAATTGAAAGTTTTAATGTTGACCACACAACACTAAAAAGAGGTATGTATGTTTCAAGAACGGACGGTGACATAGTAACATATGACATCCGTATGCGTATTCCTAACACAGAGCCTGTTATTAACAATGCGCCTATTCATACTATTGAGCATCTTTTTGCGACATTTGTAAGAAACAGCGAGCATAAAGGAAATATTGTTTATTTTGGACCTATGGGGTGCAGAACGGGCTTTTACTTTTTAACGCGTGGCATTTCACATAGTGATGCCTTAGCGCTGACAGTACAAGCGTTTGAATTCATTTCGCAATACGGCGGGGAAGTCCCCGGCGTCAGCGCCGCAGAGTGCGGCAACTATAAAGAGCATAATTTAGAGGAAGCGAAAGCTGAAGCAAAAGCACAATATAAGCTGCTTTCAGGCTGGACGGTTAATAATATGATTTATTAACGCCAAACTTGTAAAAAAGATAGCGCAAGGCAGGTTGCCTTGCACTATTTTTTTATTCTGTTGCAAAATTCGTAAAATAACCTTGAACAAGAACAACCGGTGTGCCTCTGTCGCCGCTGCCGCTTACTAAGTCGGATAAGCTGCCGAGTAAATCCGTAAGTCTTCGCGGTGTTGTTCCTTGTGCGTTATTCTTACTGTCCGGGCTGTTTTGTTTTTCTCTGATTTTCCTTTTCATCGCCATGGCAAGCTCATCGCTTTGAAGCATTGACAGCTCGTTATCGGCGAAGTATTTCATTTTAAGCTCATTCGGCGTGCCCTTTAGTCCTTGTGTGTATGACGGCGAAATTACAGGGTCCGCAAGCTCCCAAATGCCACCCACGGGGTCCTTAAATCCCCCGTCACCGTATACCATAACCTCCATTTGTTTGCCCGTCGCCTTGTAAAGCTCACAATATAAGTCTGCCACAAAAGCATCGGTATCCCTTGGAAAAAGCTTGACCTTACTTTCAGTCGCTTTGTTGGAGCCTAAAAGGCCGTACTCCGGATTATAGCCGCTGCCGTCTACCGATTCTGTTAAAATCTCGTCAAGCCTAAACGAGCGTTTGGCGCCCGCTTCTTTAATAATCCGTTGCGTTCTTATGCGTGAATGAACATCACAGTTGAGAACATTTTTTGTGTATTTTAATATATGCTTTGGGTCGTTTGAAAACACTATTTCTATATTATCGCCAAAGCTTTTATAGTATTCTATATAGTCAATACCCGTAAAACAATGCACCGTATTATTCCCAAAGAGCTTTCTAAAGCCTTTTTCGTCAAAATTTTCTGTATAAGGGTTTATATTTTTACTGTCAAGCTCGTCAATAT
>JAAZGX010000190.1 GCA_012511005.1 Clostridiales bacterium | reverse complement strand
GACGCTCTTTCAAGCTTGACATCATACCCAATAAAGGAGACTTTTACAGAGCCGTTTTTAAGCACATCTTTTCTTGCGACAATAAGCCCTTTTGAAAAAGGAATAATGTCTATTATATCAATGTTCATTAACTTCTTCATGTTTCGACCTCATCAAGCCTGTTTATCTTGTAGCAAAGCGTCATTAAAGAATCGCTTAAATGAACATTTTCAACTGCAATATCAGAATATTTATTCGCTATATCATAGTGGGTAAAGTTCCAAAAGCCTTTAACACCTAAATTGTAAAGGTTGGCGGAAAGTTCTTTGGCGTTATCCTTAGGAACGCATAAAACGGCTATGGTAGGCTTGTTTTCAAGACAAAAATCGTCAAGACCGCTTATGTGCCTTATAGGAATATGACCTACAAGCTGACCTGAAACAGCTTCATTCTTATCAAAAATACCAATAAGCTTAAAACCCTTTCTATCAAAATCCATATGCAAAGCAACTGCCCTGCCAAGATTGCCGGCGCCTATAAGAATAGTTTTATTTTTATTATCAAGAGCAAGAATTCTGCCAATTTCGTTATAAAGCTGTTCAACATTATAACCATATCCTTGTTGACCAAAACCGCCGAAACAGTTTAAGTCCTGCCTTATTTGGGAGGCGGTAAGACCCGATTTTGCAGAAAGCTCTTTAGAGGAAGTTCTTACAAGTCCTGCTTCAAGCATATCTTCAAGATAGCGGTAATAACGAGGCAGCCTTTTAACCACCTGTGGAGATATGTGTTGCTCACAGTTTTTCATCGCTTGTTCATTCCTTTTCTAAGTAATCAAATAAAAACGCTTATTCCAACAATTTTTCTAAAGTTTCTGTCACATATTCGCCAAACTGCTCACATGTACAGCCCGTGTCCCGTCCCGTTATAGCGAGCTTTTTCTCCTTGAACATACAAATGTCCAAAGCTTCCTCAAGTATTTCACTTTCCTTGATATAACCTATATGAGAAAGGAGCATAGCAGATGCGCGAAGCATAGAGCAAGGGTCTGCATATTTATCTCTGCCCTCTGTAACCATTCTTGGAGCAGAGCCGTGTATAGCCTCAAACATAGCGTATCGTTTGCCGATATTTGCACTGCCTGCTGTGCCTACACCGCCTTGAAATTCTGCCGCTTCATCTGTAATAATATCACCGTAAAGATTAGGAAGTATAAATACCTTAAAATCTGTTCTGCGCTTTTTGTCAATAAGCTTTGCGGTCATAATATCTATGTACCATTCATCTGTCAATATATCGGGGTACTCTTTTCCTATATCTTTACATAGGTTAAGAAATTTGCCGTCCGTCGTTTTTATTACATTTGCCTTTGTAACAATAGAAACCCTTTCTTTTTTATTGTTTTTAGCAAATTCATAGGCAAGGCGGGCAATACGCTCTGTACCCTCTGTAGTAGTTACAACAAAGTCAATAGCAAGCTCATCATCAACATTTATTCCCATTGAGCCGACGGCATACGCGCCCTCTGTATTCTCTCTGAAAAATGTCCAGTCAATGCCTTCTTCTTTAACCTTTACGGGGCGGACATTTGCAAAAAGGTCAAGCTCTTTTCGCATAGCGACATTAGCGCTTTCAATGTTCGGCAGTCCGTCGCCCTGTTGCGGCGTTGTTGTGGGACCTTTTAATATTACATCACAGCTTTTAAGCTCCTCTAAAACATCGTCCGGAATAGCTTTAAGAGCGGCAACTCTGTTTTCAATCGTTAAGCCCTCGATATACTTAAATTCAATCTTGCCTTTTTCTACATCATCTTTTAAGATGTTCATAAGTACTTTTGCAGATTGCTTTGTAATAACGGGTCCTATTCCGTCTCCCGTGCAAATTCCTATTACGATTTTATCAAGAGCAGTGTAATCTGTAAATTCTTTCGTCTGTTTAATTTTCTCATTTCTCTCTGCTTGTAATTGAAGTAAATTCTTAAATTTTTCGGCAGCCTTGTTAAGTTGTGTTTCAGTCATTTTCACTTTGTCCTTTCGTGTATTCAAGCAACCCGCCGCTCAAAAGAATATCTTTTTGTCTTTGTGAAAAATCAGCTTTTAATGATATGCTTTTTTGCTTCGTGTTATTTATTAGTGTAACGGGCAGCCCTTGTGCTATTTCGTCTTTTATATTTGGGAAGACGATAGAGTCGCCTTCGCCAATTCCCTCATAATCAGAAGTATTTATAAATGTGAGGGGAATAATGCCCGCGTTAATAAGGTTTGCCTTGTGTATTCTTGCAAATGATTTTACGATAACGGCTTTAACTCCGAGATATAGAGGTACGAGCGCAGCGTGTTCGCGCGAGCTGCCCTGACCGTAATTTTCTCCCCCGATTACAATTGAGCTGCCTGCCTTTTTGCAGTTTTCAGCAAAATTCGGGTCATTCTGTGCAAAGCAGAACTTTGAAAGATATGGAATGTTAGAGCGAAAAGGAAGTATTTTTGCGCCGGCGGGCATAATGTGGTCAGTCGTTATATTATCCCCGACCTTTAAGACGGCTGTTGCCGAAAGGTTATTTGTAATAATAAAAGCTTTCGGGAGGGGTTTTATGTTCGGACCGTAGTAAACCTCAATATCCTCCGCTTCTTTTTCATCTGCCGGAAGCTCAATCATATTGTCGTTAATAAGAAAAGATTTTGGTATTTCAACCGATAAATCAAAGTCATATTCAGTTGCATCGGACAGTACTCCGAAAATTGCAGAAAATGCCGCCGTTTCAGGGCTTACAAGATATATTTTGCCGCTCGGCGTGCCGCTCCTGCCCTCAAAATTGCGGTTGAATGTACGCAAAGATATACCGTCGGTTTGAGGTGACTGCCCCATACCGATACAAGGACCGCATGCACTTTCAAGAATTCTTGCCCCCGCTTCAATCATATCAGCTAAAGCGCCGCTTGCAGCAAGCGTCGCAAGCACTTGTTTTGAGCCGGGCGCTATCGCAAGGCTGACATCAGGGTGAACGGTTTTACCCTTTAATATCTTTGCAACCTTTAGCATATCTAAAAGTGATGAATTCGTGCAAGAGCCTATTAACACTTGGTCTATTTTAATAGCGCCGATTTCTGAAACTTTTTTTACATTATCGGGCATATGCGGCATAGCGGCAAGAGGGGAAAGTGCTGATAAATCAATATCAATAGTTTTTGAGTAAACCGCGCCCTCGTCGGCAGAAAGCGGGATGAAATCCTTTTCCCTGCCTTGCGCCTTGAGAAACTCAAGCGTTATTTCATCAGACGGGAATATGGATGATGTTGCGCCAAGCTCCGCACCCATATTGGTAATTGTTGCCCTTTCCGGTACGGACAGCGTTTTAATTCCCTCACCGCCGTATTCAATTACCTTGCCTACACCGCCTTTTACGGTTAAAATACGAAGCACCTCAAGAATAACATCCTTTGCGGAAACACCGTTTTTTAGCTTGCCTGAAAGATTTACTTTAAGGCTGTCAGGCATAGTTAAATAATATGTACCGCCGCCTATAGCAACTGCGACATCAAGCCCGCCTGCGCCTATTGCAAGCATTCCTATTCCGCCTCCCGTAGGGGTATGGCTGTCAGAGCCTATGAGCGTTTTGCCCGGTATGCCAAATCGCTCTAAATGGACTTGATGACATATTCCGTTGCCGGGGCGGGAAAACCTGACGCCGCGCTTTTTACAAACGCTTTGTATAAATCTATGGTCATCTGCGTTTTCATACCCTGTTTGCAGAGTATTATGGTCAATATATGCAACAGAAAGCTCGGTTTGCACCCTTTTTTTACCCATCGCTTCAAATTGCAAATATGCCATCGTACCCGTTGCATCTTGAGTGAGCGTTTGGTCAATTTTTATACCAATTTCCTGCCCTGATATCATTTCACCGGACACAAGGTGGGTTTTGATTATTTTTTGACATAGTGTAAGGCTCATATGTTCTCCTTATGTAAAACTTGTTCATATTTTTAACAATAATAGTGTAACTTTATTAAGCGTTTTTGTCAATCGTTTTAAGGAATATTTAGCAAGGTTTAATAATTTTTAATAAATTAAATCAATTGCTCTTTTTAGATTTTTATGCTAATATATATTGATAAGATTATTATTGTATTCTTTAGGCAATACTTTATTTTGGAATGAGGTATTGATTATGAGAAAATTTTACTGTAATGAATTTACAACTCCTGCCCAGCCCGTGCCTGAAAGTGCGGGGGAAACTTCTGATGATGAGCAGCAAAACAGGTTTACTGAGCAAGACGGAAGCGTTACGATTAACAGAAATGGCAACTACATTCATTGTCTGACAATAATCGGTCAAATAGAAGGGCATTATTTACTTCCTTCAAACAGTAAGACAACGAAGTATGAGCATATAATTCCGCGCATAGTAATGGTAGAGGAAAACCCTGATATAAAAGGGCTGCTGCTTATTCTTAACACAGTGGGCGGCGATATTGAGGCAGGTCTTGCAATAGCAGAGCTGATAGCGGGCATGACTAAGCCTACGGCATCCCTTGTTTTAGGCGGCGGGCATTCAATCGGTGTGCCGCTGAGCGTAGCGGCGAAACAGTCGTATATCGTCCAATCAGCAGCTATGACGATACATCCTATACGCTTAAATGGAGTTGTTTTGGGCGTAGAGCAGACACTTGATTATTTTAACAAGATGGAGCAGCGAGTATCACGATTTGTATGTGACAATTCAAAAATAAAGCCGGAGCGCTTTCGCGAGCTTATGAAAAAGACTGATGAGCTTGTGCTTGACATGGGAACGGTTTTAAGCGGTGAAGAGGCTGTAAAAGAGGGTATTATTGATTTTGTGGGAAACTTGTCAACTGCGATTTCAGGTATATGCGAGCAAATTTCTTTAAGGGAGAATTAGATATATGAGTGTAATAAAGGCGATTATTCTTGGATTGGTACAGGGCATAACCGAGTTTTTACCGGTTTCAAGCAGCGGGCATATTTCACTGTTCCAACATTTTTTAGGCGTATCGGGAGACGGCTCTTTACTTTTTTCGGTTATGCTTCATATGGGGACGCTTGCTGCCGTTTTCATTGTTTATTATCAAACAATCTGGGACTTATTAACAGAAGCAATTAGGCTAATAAAAGACATAATACATAAAAAATTCTCAATTAAGAAAATGAATACTACGAGGCGAATGCTCGTTATGCTGTTTTTTTCATGCATTCCGTTATTATTACTTTTAATTCCAACGGGCGGCGGCATGCTGTTGCTTGACAGGGTTTCTGTATTTTCCGAGGATACGAGTATTCTTGCGGAGGGGATTTGTTTTCTGTTTACGGCATTTTTATTAATATATGGCAGTTATATTACAAAAACAAAAAAAGCAAACAGGAAAATAAACACAACAGAAGCACTTTCGATAGGCATATCTCAAACTCTTGCGGCGGCTTTTCCGGGCATATCACGCTCGGGGGCTACAATTTCAACGGGGCTGATTTTTGGAATTCCGAAAAAGTTAATAGTCAAGTATTCCTTTATATTAGCCATTCCCGCAGTGCTTGCCGCTAATGCCTATGAATTCAAAAATGCACTCGAAACAGGGGAGACTGTTGACCCCTTACCGCTTGTTGCAGGCGTTATAACGGCGGCGATAGTAGGCGTTATTTCAATAAAGCTCCTAAACTTTATACTTAAAAAGGATTTGTTCAAATACTTTGGACACTACTGCTTTTTATTAGGTGTTATCGTTATAATAATTGCACTAATAGAAAAATTCACAGGTACATATATAGGAGTACAGCAAGTACAAGTATAAGAATAAAAACAAAAGGAGAAGAAGTATAATGGCTGCTAAAAAATCAAACACAAAAGCTTCGTCTAAATCTAAGACGGCAAAAACCACAGAGTCAAAGTCTCGGACAAGCGATGCGAATAAATATGAGTCAAATGCCGAAGCAAAGCGGCAAATATTTGCTATCGTTTTGCTTGCGGTATCTTTGCTTCTTACGGCTATTGTGTTTATACCGTCCGGAGGAGCGTGGAACTGGCTGAGAATTGCGCTTTTCGGGCTTTTCGGTTTTGCCGCGTATATTTTACCCTTTATATTTATAGCCCTTGATATTATGATTTTAATGGGGAGAATGACGAGCAAGCTCGCCTATAAAATAGTTGAAGCTTTAATACTAATATCACTGCTTGTAGCATTTGTACATATAGTAGAATATGACGCGCTTATACAAAAAGGTTTTGGAGAGCAGTTTATTGATGCTTTTAATACATATAGATTAGAAGGCTCAACGGCAGGCTCAGGCTGCCTTGGCGCACTCATAGGCGGCGGAGTTTTAGCTATTACAGGCGGTGATAAGCTTCCGGCAGGGATAATAACGAGCCTTTTGATTTTTGTTTTCCTAATGCTGTTTACAGGTACTACTCTTATAAATCTGTTTAACGGAATTAAAAAACCGGCAAAAAGAATAGAAGAATACACAGAGGATAAAATACATATGTTCAGAGAGGCGGCGTCACGCTCAAATGAAAACGGAGATGATTTTGACGAGCTTGCCGCGGTAGCTGATAAAGCACGGGAGAAAAGGAAAAAGCACACCGTTACAGAAAATCCGGAAACGAGTTTAGATATTGATATTGCGCTTGATACAAAACCATCAAAGGATATGGGAATTGACAGTATTTTTTCAGAGGCTGCGAAAAACAAAGTAAACAACGAGGCGGGGGAACCTGCATTTTTAAGGCTTATTAACGAGGACGGAGCAAAAGGAGAGCAGGCTTCATTAAACAATGAAAATATTTTTGTGAAAGCACAGCCACAAAAACAAAAGTCGAAGCAAAGCAGCGAAAAAGATATAACGGAAACAAAAAGCGGCAAACAATATATTTTGCCGCCACTTGAGCTATTAAGAGAGCCTGTCACAAAAACGGGTGTAGATTTTACAGAGGAGCTGCAAAGTAATGCAAAAAAGATTGTAGAAACACTTAACAGCTTTGGCGTATCAACAAAAATAGTTGATATTTGCCGCAGTCCATCCGTAACACGATATGAACTGCAACCCGACGCGGGAGTGAAAATAAGCAGAATAACGAGCCTTTCTGACGACCTTGCCCTAAATCTTGCCGCGGCGGGCGTTAGAATTGAAGCGCCTATTCCAAATAAAGCGGCTATTGGAATTGAGGTTCCGAATAAAGAGAGAAATCCTGTACTGCTTAAAGAGTTAATTGATACGGTGCAGTATAGAAACGCGAAATCGAAGTTGAATGTCGCTATTGGCAGGGATATTCAAGGAGCGCCGACTTATGCAGACATATCTAAAATGCCGCACCTTTTAATTGCGGGTACGACAGGCTCGGGAAAATCTGTTTGTCTTAACACAATGATTGTAAGTCTTTTATATAACGCCACGCCGCAGGAGGTAAAGCTTATACTTATTGACCCGAAAATGGTTGAATTTTCAATTTACAGCGGTATTCCGCACCTGCTCGTTCCCGTTGTGGCAGACCCGCGAAAGGCATCCGGCGCGCTGTGCTGGGCAGTAACGGAGATGGAGAAAAGGTACAAGCTTTTCTCAGAGCAAGGAGTTAGAAATCTTGCGGGTTATAACGATTATCTTGAAAGCAAAGGTGAGGAAATGCTTCCTCGAATAGTCATATTTATTGACGAGTTGGCAGACCTTATGATGGTGGCATCTAACGAGGTTGAATCATCTATTTGCCGTTTGGCACAAAAAGCAAGAGCTGCCGGTATGCACTTTGTTGTTGCAACGCAAAGACCGTCAGTAGATGTTATTACGGGAATAATTAAAGCGAATATACCGAGCAGACTTGCTCTTTCCGTTTCGTCACAGGTAGACTCAAGAACGATTCTGGATTCCGTAGGAGCAGAAAAACTTTTAGGCAACGGTGATATGCTGTTTTGCCCTATCGGAATGTCAAAGCCTGTAAGGCTTCAAGGTGCATATGTTTCCGATAATGAGATAGAAGCAATTGTAGACCATATAAAATCGCAAGAAAAAGCGGATTACGATGATGAAGTTATAGAAGAAATTGAAAGGCAAGCCGCAATAGACGGCAAAAAAAGAAAAGGTGCCGAAATTTTTGCTGCGGCTAATAGTGAGGACGATTCGGACGAGCTTTTACCGGATGCTGTTGAAGTTGTGTTAGAGGCGGGAACGGCATCTACAACACTGCTGCAAAGAAAATTAAAATTAGGTTATGCAAGAGCCGCAAGAATTATAGATGACCTTGAAGAAAAAAGAATTATAGGACCGTTTGAAGGCAGTCGGCCGCGAAAGGTTTTAATAACAAAAGAACAATGGTATGAAATGAACGCACTGTCGTCAACAGAGCCTTCAAAATCCGAAAAAGGAAATTATCTGTCTTCAAGTGATTATGAAGAGGATATAGAGGATATTACGAGCGAAACGAATTACTTCGGCGGTTATACGAATGATGGTTATGAGGACATTTATTCAAGCTCATACAGCGACGAAAATGAAAGCGACGATTAAATCATAGTTTTACGGGCAGCGCGAAACTTTCAACAAAGTGTTGTAATCGTCTATAAAATGGTATATAATAAACTTAATAACATGAGGAGGTGGACATAGTGACCGATAAAACAATACCCTTTTCCATTAAAGATGAGCATGAAAGAGAGATGCGCTCTACACTTCTTACCGTTTACAACGCTTTGCGTGAAAAGGGATACAATCCCGTAAGCCAGCTTGTCGGCTACATTCTGTCCGAGGACCCGACATATATCACTACTCACAACAACGCAAGAAGTCTTATTCGCAGGATTGACAGAGACGAGCTTTTACAGTCAATGCTGAAAGTATATTTGGAAAAATGAACGGAGTATTTAAATGGCAGAAAAGGAAACGAAAGAGTTTTTAACATATAAAGGCAAGCCTTTAGTCAGAAACGGAAATACGCTTTACTATGGTCATATGTCTGATGATTTTGTTATTATGATGACGATAGGAAGCACAAAAAAAGAAGGCGAACTTGACATTGCCGACAAAGTTACAATTTCACTTATCAATACGGACCCTAATGTCCGCCCAAAAGACAAAATCGTTAAAAAGAGTGAAAAGAACGGTCTTTGGGCAGCAATGGATATAGGCTCTATATGGCTTGAGCGCGCATTAGCTCAAAAGTAGAGAGTAAAATTCCCGTGCCGGCGGCACGGGTTTTTTTATTAGATGCACAAAGCTTTTGCGGTTTTTATGTATAGAAATAACAGTTGATAATATGGGATGTTGTGGTATACTTTAGTTAATAAAGTATAAAAGAATACTTCACTATAAATAGAAAGAAGGGGGCTTATGGTAAAGAGGCTAATTTCAATTGTTTTAGTCTTGGCGTTTACTTTTATGGTAATCCCTTTTACTAATCCTTTGAAAGCTTTTGCGGCAAACTGGCAGGATGTACTATATTATGAACAGAACAATAACGGCACCGGTGTTATTATTACTGATTGTAAAAAAACAGTTACCGGAGCTTTAACTGTCCCCTCTGAAATAGGCGGTTTGCCTGTTGTGGAAATTGCCAAATGGGCGTTTTCTGACTGTACATCTCTTACACACATAACAATTCTAAGTGACATTAAGAGTATTAATGACGCAACATTTTATGACTGTACATCTTTATTAAGCGTAATAATTCCGAATAGTATAACCAACATTGGAAACGGTGCATTTTACGGCTGTTCTTCTTTAACGGAAATTGAAATTCCGAATAGTGTAAATATATTAGGAAGTGCAGTGTTTTTTGAATGTGTTTCGCTTTTAAGTGTAACTATTCCGGAAAGTGTAATTAGCATAGGGAATTATGCATTTTTAGGCTGTTTGTCATTAACTGCTATAAACGTAGCCGCGGGAAATATAAATTACAGCAGCATAGACGGCGTTCTATTTAATAAAAATGCCACAAAGCTAATACAATATCCGTGCAAAAAGTCTGGTATATATACGATACCGAACAGTGTCACAAGTATTAAAGAAGCTGCGTTTGACAGTGCTGTTAAGCTAACGGGTATTACAATAGGAAACAGTGTAACACAAATAGGGGAGTCAGCTTTTTATAATTGCAAAAATCTTCAAGAAGTTACAATTCCCGATAGTGTAACGAGTATTGGTAACAGCGCATTTGACAGTTGTACCTCACTGTTAAATGTAACTATAGGAAATAGCGTTACACGCGTTCCTGATTCGGCTTTTTGGGGCTGCACCTCTCTTATAGGCATTATAATTCCTGATAGTTTGATAGGTATAGATGACTGGGCTTTTTCCGGCTGCGCTTCTCTTATGAGCATAAAAATCCCAAACAGCGTAAAAAGTATAGGCGACAGAGCTTTTTTTGGCTGTGCCTCGCTTTCAAGCGTTATAATACCACAAAGCGTAAAAAGTATTGGTAAACGAGCTTTTTCTGGCTGCGCATCTCTTAAAAGCGTTACAATCCCAAGGAGCGTAACAGATATTTCTGACGGTGTATTTGACTTTACAAGTGCAGAATTCGTTATACGCTGTTTTGATAAAAGCACTGCCGAGCAGTACGCTGTCTATAACAACATACCGTATGTTTTTATTGATTGGTTTAAGCTAAAAGAGCAGTCCGTGTATGGTATTGATGACGATTTACGCAGATTTTATGCCGAAGCGGGAAATAACAGTGCCGGAGATATAATCTTAGGACTTCAAAACACGAATATTGAGTTATATAAAGACGGCAAACAGCTAAAAGGCAGCGGCATAGCAGGCACAGGCTGTGAAATCAGACTTATTGAAGAGAAAACAGTGCTTGACACCCTGAAAATTGTAGTCAAAGGCGACCTAAACGGCGACGGCGCCGTTGACGCGCTTGACGCATTCCTTTCAAACAGCGCCCTAAACAATCACGCTTCACTTTCTGATATATATTTAGATGCGGCAAACATGGATACGGCTAATATAGATTTTGATATAAATGACTATACGGCTTTATTAAACTTATCTGTCGGTAAAACCTTGCCGAAAAAACTTGAGCTAAAAGTCAATTCAACTCTTAGCATTGATAATGAAAACGGCTTTTTAAGAGGCGTTGCCCTTAAAAAAACCACTTCAGATATTTTACGGGATTTTAAGCAAAACAGTATCGTTATATATAAAAATGAAGTACCTTTAAGCCCGCTTGATATAGTTGGTACAGGATGTGGCGTTAAGCTTTTTAAAGACGGTATAGTACTTGACGAGATTACTGTGGTTATAAAAGGCGACATAAATGGCGACAGTGTAATTGACGCGCTTGATGTATTCCTTTCAAACAGCGCCTTAAACAATCATATTTCACTTTTTAACGCATATTTTGATGCGGCAAATGTAGATATAGCTAATATGGATTTTGATATAAATGACTATGCCGCCATATTGAATTTGGCGGTTAATGCAAACTGAAAACTTCAATTTGTAATGCGTTGCAGACCGATAATTTTCCATTTTCCATTTTCAATTAAAAACTGAGTACAAGGCTTTCGCTTTATACTCAGTTTTATATTTTTTCTATTCTGCTGCCTTGACCGTTTCCATTATCCCCGCGAAAGTATCAGCTATCGTGTGTGCTGTGGCGGGTCCTAAAGAGTTTGTTTCTTCATAGTGTGTTCTATCTAATCTATCTTTACCTTTTTCAATATAGGGCATATCGGGGTTTAGTAAAAAGTCATTAGGCGGAACAACATAGCCCGTAAAATCATTTGAAACGCCGAAAATTAATAAGTCTTTATCATCTGCTATTTCTATGAGAGGTTTTGGGTTAATATCAGGAGATTTACCCTCTGCCGACTCTTCGGCACTCAAATATCCGCCATAGGCAAGCTCCGGGAAAAGCTCGCTCGGAAGTAGGAGCATTTTAAGGTCGCCTATTTCAAAATATGTCATTTCTGTTTTTATAGACATATTAAGTGTGCCTATGCTTGTAGCTTGTCTTGTGTTTTTAACAAGACCAAGGTCGCAGATTGTTGCAAGCAAGTAGTTATCGGCAGGTGAATAATATTCTTGTCGTAAAATATTGATTACAGGATCAAGCTTTCTTTCGTCCTCTATTGCACATGCCGTTCTTGCAAGCGATTCGCCGCCTAATATGGTAGACTTTACATTGTCAGGGTCAAGTTCTTTAAGCCTTATAAGCCCGCCTATTGCACCTACAAAATAAATAGCGTCTGCATTGGCGTTCTTTTCAATATCATTTCTCATATATGTAGCAAAGTCGCCGCTTACAAGGTTGTTGTGACCTAACATTGACTCCGTATGAGATGCGTAGTTGAGCATCCAGATTTCACGACTGCCGTCATTTGGCACGAAGCGAAGCCGTGTTAAATCTTTGTTGTAAACATGAGGCAGACGAGAATCCCTTTGGATATCCTCACTTTCCTTTTTTCCGTAGAAAAGTGAGCCGTCACGGCGGTTTTCATAAGCGCGAAGCACAACATCTTTAATAGCTTTGTGGACTATTTCCATATACTTTTTGTTCCTGCCCGTTATCGGAATTGGTCCCCACATACCGATAGTATCTATACCGGCATGGTTATGAGTACTGCAAATGTTTATGCTGCGGCAGCCCGTGTTCCGTGTGAACTCTGTTAAGTTCTCTCTTGCAAGATTTACATCATAGCTTGAAAGTCCAACGCTGTCTACAGATACGAAAACGACACCGCCGCGACCTGAATTATCGTCCAAGTATATGGCGCTCGTAGTCATAGCGTCAAGAATGCCTTTTGCGGGGTTATATGCGCTGTAACCCGCAATATAATAGCGTTTTTTCGGAATATCATCAGGCATTATATCAGCCCTTGCAAAGCCTGCTGTGAAAAATTCTGCGGCGGGTTTTGTCAGCTTATCGAACTGCGCTTTCGGAATTTCAGGCGCAGGGTTAGCTTTTAACAGTTTCTTGCCTTTTCTTATCATTCTTCTTTTAAGAGCTTTACCGGTTATTTCAAGTGCTTTTGACATATAGTGTTAATCCTCCTTAAAATATATTTTTATATAATAGTAACACAATATTTTAAATTGTAAAGTTAATCTTGAAAAACAAAGGTATATTATGTATACTTATTTAAAAATAGGGGTGATATATTGTATTATCTTGGAATTGACGGAGGCGGAACGCGAACAACTGCCGTTGTAGCGGACGCAAACGGGAATATTATTGCCAAGGCTGACGGCAAAAGTATAAACTACAATTCAATAGGATTGCCGCTTGCGAAGGAAAATATGAGTGAGATTATTAGGTGGTTATTAGATGCGTGCGGCATTGGGTGGTTTCACGCTGCTTTTATCGGAATGTCGGCAATAAGTGAGCGTGCGAATGAAGAGGAAACAAAAGCGTTCGCTGAAGGCGTTATTCCAGCCGATAAAGTGATTATGGACAGTGATGTTTATATTGCGCTTATGGGACTTGACACAGCTCACGAATGCGCTGTTGTAATAAGCGGAACAGGCTCTATGGCGGCGGGAAGAACGAAAGACGGCACCATTATACATACGGGCGGGTGGGGGTATATTTTAGGTGACGAAGGCTCTTCTTACCACATAGCGTTAGATGCCCTAAAAGCCGCTATAAGAGGGCATGAAAAAAGCGCTCCGGAAACAAAGCTTACAGAAATGGTTAGAGACTATTTTAATATAGATGATTACCTTGAACTCATTGACATTTTCTACAACCCTCCTATGGAAAGAAGTGCTATTGCAAAGTTTACTCCAAAGGTATTTGAGTGCGCAAAAAATAGTGATGAAGTTGCAAATCAAATACTTATTAACAATGCAAAACAATTAGCCGAAACTACAGCGGCACTTTTAGTTAACCTGCCTTTATGTAAAACCCTTGGCACTTGGGGCGGTGTATTCCAGCATAATGAAAGCTATCTGAATATATTTAAACAATTTATAAAGAAAGATTTCCCGAATATTGAGGTAGGGCTTCTAACAAACCCGCCAGTAATAGGTGCGGTTTTAGCGGCTATTAGAGAGGGGCAAATAAATGAGTAAAGCAATAGAGTATATTGAGAATATAGAAAATATTATTACAAAAGTGCTGTCAACACAAATGGAGAAAATAGACGAGTGCGCACGGCTTTTTGCTGATACAATCAAATCATCACACAATATTTTCTTTTTCGGAACGGGACACTCATCTCTTTTAGCACAAGAGGTTTTTTACAGAGCAGGCGGGCTTGCCAATGTCAGAGCGATTCTTGAAACATCACTTTTACTGAACGAATCTGCACATAAAAGCACAATGGTAGAAAGGCTCGAAGGGTACGCAGAGATACTTTTTAACCGATATGAAATTAAAGAAGGGGATACAATCGTAATTATTTCAAATTCGGGCAGAAACGGTGTACCGGTTGATATGGCAGAGCTTTGCAAAAATAAAGGTGTTAAGGTAGTGGGACTGACGAGCATAAATCACACAATGTCAGGCAAATCCCGCCACAAAAGCGGAAAAAGGCTTTTTGAACTCGCTGACATTGTGCTTGATAATATGGGCTGTGTTGGTGACGCTTCCGTTTATTTTCCCGCATTAAACAGAAATGCCGCACCAACTTCCACTGTTATAGGTGCGCTACTCTTAAATGCTATTACAGCAAGAACCATTGAGTTTTTAAGTGACGACGGCATAACCGCAGAGGTTTGGTCAAGCAGCAATATTGACGGCGGCGACGAGATTAATGAGGAGTTTATTAAAAAATATAAAGGAGATATTATTTCGATATGATATATCCAAAACCACAAAAGTATGAGCTTTACGGCGAAATTTTATACAGCTTTATACCTGAAATTTTCACGACGGGTGACTTTTCTGAATATGCACTTTCGTTTCTTGAAGATGAACTTTCGAAAGAAAGAAAGGGTGAGCTAAACATTAATATAATTCTCACAGACGACAAAAACTCTCTTTATATCGAAGAAACACGGAAAATAAGCGATGAAAAATACACAATTTCTATTTCCGAAAAGGGCGATTGTGATATTACAATAACGAGCAAGAGGGGACTTTTCAGAGCACTTTGCACGCTTGCAAAGCTATTGAATGAAAAGACACTTAAAGCCGGAAAAATAGAGGATTATCCGCTGTTTTCAATGCGCGGTTATATTGAGGGGTTTTACGGTAATCTGTGGGAAACGGAAACGCGAAAAAGTGTTATGCGCCTTATGTCAAGGCATGGTATGAACACATTTTTCTATGCTCCGAAAGACGATGAGTACCACCGCGCGAAGTGGCGGGAGCTTTACCCTGAAAATAAGCGTAATGAACTAAAAGAGCTGTTTTTATTCAGTACAGAAAATGAGCTTGACTTTCATTACTGTATCGCTCCGGGATTAGATATGCGTTATACAAATAAAAATGATTTTGACACTCTTATTACGAAAATCAAATCTATTTATGATATAGGTGTAAAAAGGTTCGGGCTGCTTTTAGACGATATACCGGAAACACTTCAATACGAGGGGGATATTGAAAAATACGGCGAAACTGTCAACGCTCATATTGACCTTGTAAACAGTGTTTATTATGAGCTTAAAAAACTTGATAAAGACATAGAGTTTACAATGTGCCCGCTACAATACCACGGAAAAGGGGACGAGTATTTTATTTCAAAGCTTGGCAGGGGACTTGACAGTGAGATAAAAATTTTCTGGACGGGGCGAAATATCTGCTCACAGGAGTTAACCGTGCTTGAGGCAATTCGGTTTATCGAAAACACGCGCCACAAGCCTTTGTATTGGGACAATTTTCCCGTAAATGACGCGGAAATGTGGAATGAAATGCATTTAGGGCCTATTGAGGGGAGAGAAGAGAACCTTTACCGCTACTGTGACGGGATAATTTCAAATGTAATGGAATATGCCGAATGTTCAAAAATCCCGCTGCTTACAATTGCGGATTATCTTTGGAACCCAAAAAGCTATAACAAAGAGGAAAGCTATGACTACGCATTAAAAACTATATTAGGTGAAAAAGCAGATTTATTCAAATACTTTTCTGACCATCTGCAAGTATCCTGTCTTACAAAAAGCAGCTCAGTATTCCTTAGTGAAACTCTTTCAAAAGCACAATTCCTCTTAAATACGGGCAAACAGATAGAAGCATTCGCTATATTAACAGAGTATTTAGATAATGCCTTTTTTTGCTCAGAAATGCTAAAGGATATAGAAAATCCGCTCTTTAACGAGCTTAAACGCTGGTCTGAAAAATTTGAAAAGTGTTGTGAAATACTAAAACTTACGCTTGAAGTTCTGTGCACATGTGACAATGATACGAAAAATGAGCTATTAAATAAAGCAGAGCAATATGACAAAGATGCTACTATTTTAACAGGCTTTTGCCTGAGGGAAGCGGTACAGCAAGCAATAGAAAAGTAAAAAGAAAACCGGTAAAATCACTTAAAGATTTTACCGGTTTTATATACAGTAATATTTATTTCACACATACAAATGAGTTTTTATGAGCAGTACATAATAATCGGTGTATAAACAGTCTTATTAACCCAAATATTCAAATACACTGTTTTTAATTTTCCCCGCTCAACTTTACAACCTTTTTCGCCTGTGCCATAATCTTTTCATTGTGAGTGACGAGAATAATTGTTTTTCCCTGTTCGTTCATTTTACAAAGGATATCCATAACAGCTTTAGCGTTGCCATCGTCGAGCGAGCCGGTCGGTTCATCTGCGAGGATAATATCACACTTTTTAAGCATTAGTCTTGCAAGAGCCACTCTTTGCTGCTCGCCGCCCGATAGCTTATAAACCTTTGTAT
>JAAZGX010000189.1 GCA_012511005.1 Clostridiales bacterium | reverse complement strand
TATTGTCAAGCGCGTCAATTACCATATCTGCTTGTGAAAGAATATCATTTATATTCTTTTCTGTCAGTTTTTCAGTTATCGCTATTACATTTATATTTGGATTAATTAAATAGCTTCGTTTTTCAGCTTCTGCTGCCTTATTCTTTTTAAGTGTATCCTCTGTACAAAGGAGTTGGCGGTTAGTATTTGAATGCTCAAAACTATCATAATCACACAATATAAGCGTACCAATTCCAAGCCTTGTGAGATACTCTCCGACAAAGCCGCCAAGCCCGCCGCACCCTGCTATTAAAACTGATTTATTAAATAGCTGTTTTTGCTCTTTTTCTGAAATCACATCTGTATTTTTAATAAATCTTTTTAGCTTTTCCTCCATATAAACAGCCCTTTACTTTATTACAGTTATTTCATCACCGATAGTAATTTCGCCGCCTGTTCTTACTCTTGCAAAAACTCCTTTTTGCGGCATAGCGCACTTTCCCACTTTTTTCTTTATTTCACAGTCGGAGTGGCACTTCTTGCCTATCTGTGTTATCTCAATAACACATTCGCCAACCCTTAACTTTGTTCCTATTCGTAGTGTATGAAGCTCTATTCCATGTGTTGTAATATTTTCAGCAAACGAGCCGAAAGGGATTTTCTCTCCCAAAGCTTCTTCTAACTCATAAAAGTTTTCAGCGGCAAGAAGGCTTAATTGCCTGTGCCCGTCTTTTGCGTGAGCATCTCCCTTTAACCCGCCGTCTTTACAGAGCATACCGCTTTTTATTTTATGTTTTATTGTACCCTTTCTTTCGCTCGTGTTTATTGATATTATCTCTGCCATTATTAGCCTCCGATATCTTTCATTTTTCTGTCTGCATTAAACACATCAGAAAATGTGTGGTTTTGCGGTTTTTTCCGTATAATTTCTGATATTGTCTTTGCTAATTCATTAGTATCAAGAGAAAGCGCCTCTTTTAGTGAATATTCCGCCTCGTTTCCAAGACACGGTTTTAAGTATGCGTCACTCGTAACTCTTATCCTGTTACAGCTACTACAAAAACAGTTTGTAATAGGACTTATAAAGCCCACATTACCCTTAAAGCCTTTAGCGGTGTAGATTTTAGCAGGACCAGAACTCTTCTCATCTGTATTAAGCGGCAAAAGATATTTATGCTCTTTGATTATTTTTTCATTACTTATTCCCGTTAAAAGCATGTCGCCGACGGGCATTAGCTCAATAAATCTAACACTTAAAGGATACTGTTTTGCAAGCTCGATAAAGTCGTCAATCTCACCGTCATTCTTACCTTTTATGAGAACGGTATTGATTTTTATAGGAAGCATACTCTCGTTAAACGCCGCTTCTATACCCTTAAAAACCTTGTTTAGGTCGCCGCCCGTCATTTCCTTATAAACATCGGGCTTTAAAGAATCAAGGCTAATATTGCACCTGTTTACACCTGCTTTTTTAAGAGCCGCCGCTTTTCCAGCTAAAAGCTGCGCATTCGTTGTAATTGTTATATCTTTATAATTATTAAGGTCGTAAATACCTCTTACAATTTCCTCTAAATCGTGACGAAGTAAAGGCTCTCCGCCCGTAAGTCTAACTTTATTTATGTGAAGTTTAGCACAAGCGTCAGCAATTTTTATAAACGCTTCTGCGGGCAGCTCTTCACCTTTTACGGCACATTTCTCATCATCTTTAGAGCAGTAAATGCACTTTTCCATACATTTTTTTGTTACTGAAAGCCGCAGATATTCTATTTTTCTATTAAATCCGTCTATCATATCGACCTATATTCTCCCGATGCTCCGCCCGTCTTTTCAACGAGCTTTATATAATTTATAACCATTGAACGGTCAACGGCTTTACACATATCATATATACAAAGCGCCGCAACGCTTACGGCTGTAAGCGCTTCCATTTCTATACCCGTTTTATACGCGCATTTAGCAAAGGACTTAATTTTAATAGTGTTTTCACTCTCAAACTCAAATGCAATCTCAATTTTGTCAATCGGAATATTATGGCACAAAGGAATTAACTCATGCGTCTTTTTAGCCCCCTGTATTCCCGCAACTTTAGCACAAGTAAGTATATCGCCTTTTTCTAAAGTGTTCCCCCGAATAGCTGTAAGCGTTTCAGGCTTCATTGTAATTTGCCCTTCGGCTCTTGCTGTTCTGACCGTCATTTTTTTCTCGCCTACATCGACCATATTAAGGTTGCCGTCGCTGTCCGTATGTGAAAGCTTCATCTTATCACCCTATTTCTATAATTTCCCCTAAACTCTCAAAAGTATATCCGTCTAAAATTGTTAGCCTTTCTATGAATTCATTACTATTTAACGCATTAAGAAAATCCTTTACCCTTTCATCCTCAAAAGCCTTTTCGCTGATTAGAAAATCGTACTGCTCACTATAAAGCTCAATAAAATCAAGGTCGTATATTTTAGCGGCAGATAAAATTCCAAGTCCAACAGAGGCACTTTTTGCCGCAACTGCCGCCGCTACGGCTGTATGAGTGTACTCCTCTCTCGTATAGCCGTAAATATCAGCAGAAGAAAGATTTTGTTTATCTAATAAAAAGTCAAGTAAAATCCTTGTACCGGAGCCCCTTTGACGGTTTACATATGAGACTTCTTTCTCCGCTATATCTTTAAGGTCTTTAATGTTTTTAGGATTTCCCTTTTCTACCATAAGCCCTTGTGTTCTGCCAACACCTCTTATAAGTACAGCGCCGCCGTTTGGGAAATATGTTTTTATACAGCTTTTATTATACTCACCGCTTTTAGTATCTAAAAGGTGAATTCCGCCTAAGTGTGCTTCGTGGTTTTTAATTGCCATTATGCCGCCCATACTGCCCGCATGATTTGAAGAAATACCCGTTTTTGAGCCGCCCCTTTTTAATATATCATCAATTTCGTCTATTAATGGGTCGTGACTGCCAACTACTAACACGCTGTTTTCAAGCTCTGAAAGCGGCTTTAAAAGCCGTACATTCACACTCTCTCCTCGCCTTTTACCCTCACTGTCTTGCGGTACTGTAAATATGCCTGACGCTTTCGCAAAGCGTGTAACGACACCGGCAGCGCCTTCCATTGGTACAGCTACAGCTTCTTTATCAATAAAGCCTATTCGGCACCTAATGTATTCTTTGTACTTTAAAGAAGATACTGTTTGCCTTGCTAATTTTGCCTCAAATTCTAAAGGCTTTTCATATACTCGTTTCGTAAGGAGCGGCAATATATACTTAAAGATTTCCTCCATTACGATAATTCCCGAAATGGGATAGCCAGGTACGCCTAAAAACGGCACTTTTCCTATGCTACCTAAAACCGCGGGTTTTCCGGGCTTTATTGCCACACCGTGTAAAATAAGAGCGCCGGCGCTTTTTAGTGCATTAGCTGTATAATCATCTCTGCCGGCAGAGGAGCCTGCTATAACGATTACGGCATCACACTCTTTTGAAGCTTTAATTATAGCATTTTTAATAAGCCCTAATTCGTCTTTTACAACAGGAAAAACTTCTGATTTTGCTCCCCATTCACTTAGCATCGCGCTGAAAATAGCGGAGTTAAACTCCGGCACATCACCGTCATTAAGACTTTCACTATCCCCTTTTACTATCTCGTCCCCAGTGGGGATTATAGCGATTTTCGGAATTGTAACCGCTTCAAAGCTATATACTCCACCTGCAAGAAAAGCGCCTATAAGTGACGGGGTGACAGTCGTAAAAGACGGCGCTATCATATCACCCATTGAAATATCTTCGCCAATTTTGCGCACATTTTGCCACGGCACAGCGGCAGAATAAAGCTTAATTTTTCCGTTTTCTTCTTCAATTATATCCTCAATCATTACAACGCAATCCGTGTTTTCCGGCATAGGGTCGCCAGTATCTATTGAAATATAACTATTCTTATTTAGTTTTACCGGAGAACTTTCAGAGGCGCCGAATGTCTCTTCTGCTTTTAATGCAACACCGTCCATGGCACTTGCACAATAATGAGGACTGCACCGTTTGGCATAAACGGCTTTCGCCGTCATTCTGTTTAGTGCAGAAGTCGTTTTAATCGTTTCAATATTATAGGTGACACCCGCACTTTTAAGCGCCTCTTTATATATATTAACAGCCTCAGCTAAAGGCGTGTTTTTTAGATATTCATATTTATTCATAATAACTGCACCCGTACCTTTTCTCCTTTTTTAATGCCCTCACTGTTTTTGTCTATTCTTATATATCCGTCTGCCTTATTTAACACAGATATTATACTTGACTTAGAAAAAAGCGGCTCAAAAAACTCGTTTTCCTCGTCTTTTAATAATATAACAGGCAGAATTTCCTCCCTGCCGTGATTTGAGGGTATGTTAGAAACGGCTTTTCTTATAATGCTTTTTTCAGTCTTTTCTATGCCGAGCATTTTATCAATCAGAGGTAAAACGAAAAGCCTTGTTGTAAAAAACGCGGCAAGCGGATGACCGGGAAGACCGAAAACAGGCTTACTCTCTGCTACCGCAAACATTGTGGGTTTGCCGGGCTTTATTGATACGCCATGGAAAAGCACTTCTCCAAGTTCACAGAGAACATTATAAACAACATCCTTTTCACCAACAGAGCTGCCGCCTGAAATTAAGAGCATATCATTTTCATTCAAGGCTTTTAGCGCTGTTTCTTTTAGCTGATTTTTATTATCCTTTACAATCGGATATGTTTTAACTTCAATGTATGAATTTTTAAGCGCGGCATATAAAAGTGTTGAGTTTATATCTCGTATCTGTGAGCCTTTTGGCTTTTCATTCACTTCAACAAGTTCATCACCCGTAGAAATTACGCCTACCGTAAAACGCTTTTTAACTTTTAATTCACTTATTCCTAAAGCCGCTAAAGCGCCTATATTCTTCGCTTCTATTAAAGTGTTTTTATAAAGAGCCGTTTGACCTATTTTTATATCGTCACCTGCTTTGATAACATTTTCAAAAGGCGCTACTGGCTTTAATACACAACAAAAACCGTCGTCTGTATAATCTGTATATTCAATCATAACTACACTGTCAGCGTTTTCCGGCAGCTTTCCTCCTGTCGGGATTTTAAAGCACATATAGTCATCTAAAATGCGTTCTGCTCTTTCTCCCATTTCTATTTCACCCATGCATTTTAGTATTGACGGCAGTGACTGTGAAGAGCCGAAAGTATCTGACGCTTTTAACGCATACCCGTCCACACTTGAACGGTCATAGGGAGGAATATTTTCTACACTTAACACATGTTCTGCCGACACTTTGCCAACGGCCTTTGAAAGCGAAACCATTTCAGTCTTTTGAAATGTATTTAACTTAACATTAAATATAATTTTAAGAGCCTTATTGGCGCTGACACATTCAAACATCAGTTATTCTCCATTGTTTTAAGAAAGTTTTACCGAAATCGGTTTTCGGATTTTTTATAATATCGCCGCATTGACCGTATTCTATGACTTCACCCTTATGCATAATAATTAACTTATCACAAAGATTAAAAGCTTCGGCAGGTGTGTGAGTAGCCATAATAAGTGTTGTCTTATTAGCTATACAATAGTCAGATAAAATCTGCTCTAAAGAGTCCTTAAAATCTATATCAATAGCACCGAAAGGCTCGTCAAGCATTAAAAGATTATGCTTATCAATTAACATACGAGCAAAAACCATACGCTGCTTTTCACCGCCTGAAAGCTTTGCGGCATTCTTATCTAACAAATTAAAAAGCCCTGTCATAATTAAAATTTCTTTTAGATTTTCTTCTTGCTTTTTATTATCCTTTAACCCTATACGCACATTTTTTCTAACACTCATTGAAAAAATGTATGGGTCTTGCGGTAAATATGCCATTTTCTCTGTATTAATCAATATTTCCCCGCTATCTGGTTTAATGTATCCCGAAATAAGTTTTAGTAGCGTGCTTTTGCCGGAGCCATTGGCTCCGATAAGCGCCACCCGTTCGCCCGTTTTGATTTTTAGGTTCTCTATGTTAAGCGTAAAATCCGCTGAATATTTCTTTTTAAGGTTTTTTATTTCAATCATTTTCTTTTCTCCCCTGCCGTATACGCTATTGAGTTGACGATGAATGAAATAGCAAGGAGAACAATTCCAAGCGCAACTGCAAATCTGAAGTTGCCTTTATTCGTTTCAAGCATAATAGCCGTAGTCATAACACGCGTTTTAAATTGTATATTCCCCCCGACAAGACTAACGGCGCCCACCTCTGCTATTGCTCTGCCAAATCCAAGCAGGATAATGCTTACAAATTGCGGTCTGCATTCGAGCATTAAAAGTATTATCTCTTTTGTTTTCCCCATTCTAAGTCCGCTCGCCGTTTCTCTAAGCTTTGGTGCTTTTTCGCTGCTTGCCGACGCACTCATCCCCGTCATAAGCGGTGTTATTAAGACAACTTGAGCTATGACCATAGCCGCAACCGAAAACAGCAGCTGCAAAGAGCCAAGCGGTCCGCTCCTTGATAAAGTTAAAAATACAACAAGACCTGCCACTACAGGCGGCAAGCCCATTAGAGTATTCGTTATTCTAAGAATTAAGCCTTTACCCTTAAACTCAGTTCTCCCAATTACCGTGCCTAAAGGCAGCCCCAAAAACGAGGATATAACTGTGCTGAAAAACGACATTTGAAGTGTTACTTTTATTATTCCCCAAAGCTCACTATTACCCGAAATAAGGAGAGAAAATGCTTCTTTTATATATTCTGTCATATTAATAATACCATGCCGCCGCACGGCTAAATACGCGCGGCGGCGGTGGTTTTTACTTTGTTGTAGATGTGTTTTCCGTGGAGGTTGGCACGGTAGTTTCGATAATATAGAATAACTGCTGACCGTACTTATCTGCGCCGTATTTGTCAATTAACTCAAGAGTTGACGCCTTTGTCATCCAATCAATAAGCGCGTTTGCCCCTACTGTGTTAAGCCCTGTATGCTTTTCAGGATTTACGGCTATTAGCGAATAAGTATTCTTCATATCATCGCCTTTCTCAAGAAGTATTTTAATGTTCTTGAGATTTGCGGCATTTGATAAAAATGTGCCTTTATCCGTTAAAACATAACAGGAAAGCTCGTTAGCCTTGTTAAGAGTGTCACCCATTCCGGAGCCGACATTAATATACCATTTGTCTTTTGACGCATTAGGTGTAATTCCTGCCGCTGTCCAGATTTTAAGCTCTGCCTTGTGCGTGCCGCTGTCATCTCCTCTTGAGACAAAAGAAGTTTCCTTCTTTTCTGCAATAAGCTTAAACGCTTCAGTTGCATTTTCACATTCTGCAATTTCCGCGGGGTCACTTTCAGGTCCTGCCATTACGAAGAAGTTGTACATAAAGGGAATACGCTTTACGCCAAATCCCTTTGTAATAAACTCCTCCTCTGCCGCTTTTGAGTGAACGAGCAGTAAATCACAGTCGCCCGACTCGCCAAGTGCAATAGCTGCACCTGTGCCGTTGGAGGTAATCTCAACCTTATAGCCCGTCTCTTTTTCAAAATGCTCCATAAGATACGGAAGCAATCCTGAATCATTGACAGAGGTCGTTGTGGAAAGCCTTATTTTCGGGTTTTCCGGAGGCTTTACCGTTTGGTTTTCGGTGGAGCTATCCCCCGAACCGTTGCCACCGCATGCCGCAAATGATAGCAGCACCGCAATAACAAGGAAAATCGCTAAAGTTTTTTTCATGTTTTTTTACTCCTTTCCAAATACGGGAGGCATGAGCGTTTCCGCTCATACCCTGTTTGTGTATCCTTATCGTTTAGCG
>JAAZGX010000016.1 GCA_012511005.1 Clostridiales bacterium | reverse complement strand
CCTCCATGCTCTATAACGGGGCTTGTCGGGTACAACGGGGCGGGTAAAACAACTCTAATTAAAATTGCCGCCGGTATTTATAAAGCGGACGAGGGAAAGGTGCTTCTTTCCGGAGAAAATGTTTTTAATAACAATAATGAGCGTAAACGCCTGTTTTTTGTACCTGATGAGCTTTATTTCCCGGCATCGGCTACGCTAAAAACAATGGCTGCTTATTATAAAGGATATTATCCTAATTTCGATATTGGAATATTTAATAAGCTTACAAAGCTTTTTTCCCTTAAAGCAGATAAAAAAATAAAAAGCTTTTCAAAGGGAATGCAGCGTCAGTCAGAAATTATTTTAGCCCTTGCCTCCTCCCCTAAATATATGCTGCTTGACGAAACCTTTGACGGGCTTGACCCTCAAAAAAGAGACCTTACAAAAAAACTGCTTTTAGAATATATGGCAGAGTCCTCCTGCTCGTTAATCATATCCTCTCACAATCTTTCCGAGCTTGCTTATTTGTGTGACAGGGTTTGCCTTATAAACGGCAAAAAGCTCGTCATAAACAGCAAAACGGAGGATTTGGGGCTTGAAACTAGAAAAGTACGGCTAATTCTTGATACAGAGATTAAAGAAGATATGTTTTCCTCCTTGAACATAGAAAAATTTAAGTCTCAAGGGAAAAGTGCCGTATTCGTTATGCGTGGTGATATTGAAAAATCAATTGAATATTTGCATTCGCTAAGTCCCGTAAGTCTTGAAACCTTTGAAATGACACTTGAAGAAATATTCCTTAATGAAATGGAGGGCGAGTTACTTGAAACGGAAGGTTTTTTCCACAAATAAAGATAGTACTTATGATTTCGTTAAATCCCTGAAAAGAGGATTAATACCCTCAATAATAGTCTTCATAAGTTTACTTATTTACTCTACATTGACAAGTTTTCTGTTAATAATCCGTGGTCCAATACAGGAATACAAAATGGTTTTTTCAGATTCAGACGGTGACGCAGAGAGTATGTTTATAATATTTCTGCTTATTCTCGGTATTGTTTCAGGGCTTTATATGTTTAAGTTTTTAGGAAATAAAGAGGAACAAAATGTTTTACTCAGTGTTGGGCTTTCGAGAAAGCAGTTAATACTAAACAGGTGCGCCGCATTTTCTTTAGAGCTGCTTTTAGCAGTCGTTATTCCCCTTCTTATAACGCTAACAATAAATATAAAGTTTTTTGGTTTTAGCCTTTATAGTTTTAAGGTTTGTGCTTTCTTTATTGTCGTCTTGTTTTCCGTAATTTTTGTAGGCTTTACAATCGGAACACTGTCCTCAATTCTTGCCGGCACAAAAATTGAAGCATCTTTTACTGCGCTCTCATTAACCATTTTGCCTTTCGGAGTTATACAATTCTTTTATGCGAGCTTCGCTTTCTTTTTAAGAGGATACTCTGAAGCTTTCGAAAGTGGTGTTACACTGTTTCCTATTTTTGATTTTTTCAATTTTTTTGAAAAAGGTGAAAATGTAATGCGCTATTTAAATCCGCTAACAATGAATTATTCAAGACTTTACTATACTGGAATTTTGTCAGTGTACTCAAATCTTTATGATGAAACACAGCGGGTTAATTGGGGTGTTGAAAACCTTTGCAACTTAAAGCTTTCTGAATTTACTTCCTTTTTTCTATGGATTTTTATTTCTCTTTCTGTTCTTCTTTTATGCCTCTTTTTACTTGATAGAAGAAAGGCAGAAAATACGGGGCTATTCAAGCACACAAAAGCCGCCTCGTCAATAATTATATCAACCGTTGTTCTATATACTTCAGGCTTTGGGCTTGCGTTTGGGATATTTAAGGCAAGAGAGTATATGAAAATAGGCTCATGCTCGTTTTTTGTGTTAGATAATTACGGAAAGTTTTTATCTCTTTCGTACATACTGCTATACGCTGTTGTCGCACTGTTTATATGCTTATTCCTTTATACGCTGAATGTTAAACGCTTGATAAAGAGCTTAAAGTTTTTGCCGCTTGCTTTATTAGCTTTAATTATACCTGTTGTGTGTATAACGGGCGGGCTTGGCTTTTCTACTCACACGCCGGGTGAGGGTAATATTTCAGAAATCAGCTTAGAGTACCCCTTTGCGCCAAACAAACAGGTATTTTTGAATACATGGACTAACGATACCTCTCGCTCAGTCAGATATTCGGGTTTTAATAGTTCAAATGATAAGAAACTCGTACTGTCACTTCATAAGCTTCTTACAGAAAGTGACAGTAAAACACAGCCTTACCCAATTAAAATTATATACACACTTGCAAACGGTAAAAAGGTAGAAAGAAGTTACCTCGATTACTCTGACGAGGTCATATTAAAACTGCCAGAGATTTTTGATAGCGATACTGTTAAGGATTACATTTATAGACGATTAGCAGATAAGGCATCGTACCTTTCAACGGAAGATTTTATGCAATTCATAAAAGAAAATCCGTATGCGGACTTCGATATGCTAATAAGAGAGGCTGATCTTTATAATTATGATAAGATAGTAACATTCGAGCTTAAAACGGTTGAAACAGGAGAAAAAGCTAACATTTTAACAAGCTTTGATAAAGAAACATACGAGCAGCTTTTAGAAGCTATTGCAACTGACTACAAGATTATGGACGCTACTGACTACTATTATCCAAAAGAGCCGTGCAAATATGTACTAAAGCTTGGCGTAGCCGGTGATATACCGAATGAATTTAAGGTTGCGGACTCTTACACAATGCATATACTGCCCACAATGATAAACACGCTGACAGTATTAGACAATATAAAGAAAAACGATATGCAAAGCATAAAAATAATTGAAAAAATTTCTCTTTATGAATGTACGGTAAACCAGCTTTTTATACAGCGGTTTGACACTTTCTCAAAAGACGCGGGTGCTGACTATATAGCAAAATTAGAATTAAAAAGTACTGTTCTGCCGTATGCCGTTTATGAAAACAGCAACGATATTGCCGCTTTCTCCGGGAAGCTTCACAGCTTGTATGCGACTTTTAAAAAGAATGTAAGCTATGCGCTTGTAATGTATACCGATAAATCCGAGGCTGTTTATATAATAGAAAAATAAGCAAATTTTTTATTAAGGAGGCGCCACTATGCGACAAATACAAAAAAGTGATTTGCGTTATGACTTTCTTCGAAATTGTCTTTCCGCTATGTTCCCTATGGTCATCGTAATCGCTATATTCATAATAGGTATATGTATGCCCGTAACAACGAGCCTTATTGACAACCGATTTGATTACAAACTTTTATTTATCGGCATTTCAGTCGGGGATTTAGTTGTGTACCCGATACTTCTCATATTTGGTATGAGTTCGGCTTTCGTGCAGTTCGATTTTTTGAGCAGTAAATCAAAATCAAATGTAGTTATGAGCTTTGGAATTTCAAGATATAGGCTTTTTCTGAACAGAATTTTTCCTTCTATTATCGCTATGTTTATAGCTATATTTATTCCTTTAACAATAATTCTATTTGAAAACGGGAAATACATAGGAATTGAAAGCTATACGATAAAAACATATATATTTTTTATATTTAGCTTTTTTACTATTGCTCTTTTAGGGTTTACGGCATTTACGCTTGCGAGCCTTTTAGCTTCAACACGGATTGAATCACTCTTTTTAGGTCTTTCCTTTATAGCTTTGCCTTATGTAATAATAAGCTTTTTCAGTTTATGCTTTAAGACTTTTTTAACAGGCTATAGCTATCGTTTTATGCCGCTTTATAAAGACCCTCTAAACTCTTTGTATATGTTAAACCCCCTCAATCTTGCACGCACAAAAATAGATTTTTGGGGCGAGAATATAGTAAGCAGTATATGGGAGTATAAAGGTATTATAAGATATAATCTGTTTACAGAGAATGCAGAATATGCAAAAAAGGTTACATCTTTCCCGCTCTCCGTTTATATGCCTTTTATCGTTTGGGCTTTAATTTCTGTTTTTGTGCTATTTGTAGCTTACAGGGTTTTTAGGAACCGTAAAATAGAGCAAAATGGTATTCACAAATCGTCACAATTTGTGGCAAGCCTCATATCTCTTTTTATGATTTTAGCGGGAGCAATTCTTTCCTTTAAGACGGATAAGGTTTTCTTTTTCACACCCGACAAAAGTTACTATTTAACAGTACTTATCGCTTTTACGCTCATAATATCTGTTATTTGCCTGTTTCTGTTTTTTAGCAAACAAAAAAGAAAACGGGCGCTCGTTACTCTTTCCGCTTTCCTAATTGTGATTTTCTCAACCGTATTCTCCTGTACTTTTGGGGGGCTTGGGTTTTCTGCGCGTATTCCCTCTCTTGAGAAAATTGATAAAATAGCCATATCTCTGCCTTATAAAATAGATACTTCAGATATTGCAGACCTTGATGTTTTATCGGGTTTTGAAACGGACGAAGAGAAAAAGCTAATAACTAATATTCATAAAATGCTGATAGAAGATAGCGGCAGTGAAGCTTCATATAAGGATTTATTTATTGGTTATTACTTAAAAAATGGCGAGCGTGTTTTTAGAGAATATACTGACATCTCATTTGAAGTTCTATCTGAAATAACGAAGATATATGACAGCAAAACAGCTAAAGACTATGTGTATTCACAGCTTGCCCATAAATCTCTTTGGAGTGCTGACAAAAATCCCGAGTATTTTTGGGCAGATGGTCCCTCTTTTAATCTTACGGATAAAGCGGTTTTACACTTCGATAATGTCGATGTAACTTTGTGTGCAGTGGACAGTAATAAAAACACAGACATAACAGAGAAATTGACAGAGAAACGCTTTGATACACTAATACACGCTATCGCAGAGGATACAAGGGCATTAAACAGCACAGATTTTTACACACCGAAAGAGCCGCCTATTGGAGTTATTTCGTTAATTGATAAAACTGTGACTGACAATAAATTTCAGAACTTCCCTTATGTAATGCAAACACATCACAGCTTTTATATATATCGGTCAATGGAGAAAACAATTGCTTATTTAAGCTTTTTAGGTGTATACGATGTGTTAAATGAAAAGTCTGAAATAGACGAGATTTGGCTTATTAATTGTGAAAACAAAGATTATTACACTCAAATTCAAACTACTCTAATTCGTCATCAGTCTTATGACACAAGATTAAAATTACGATATACAAGTGCGATTGATTTAGGAATAGATTTTACTACTCCTTATAAAACTATTACTAATAAAGACGATATAGCAAAAATAAGAGAGAAGCTACATCCAAATTATTTAGCAATAACCGAAGAGATAAAACTTGCAAAGGTCACTTATGAGGACGGCATTGCATTTTTCGTTGTAAAAGATTAAAACAAGTTTTAAGGCTGTAACATCCTTGACCGCAAAATTGTGGTAAAGCGTAAATATGTATTTCTTTAAATCATTTTTATATTCAGTT
>JAAZGX010000188.1 GCA_012511005.1 Clostridiales bacterium | reverse complement strand
GGCAAAAGCACTTTTTTGCGTTGCCTCAATATGCTTGAAACGCCTTCTAAGGGGCAAATTTGGTATGAGGATGAGCTAATAACAGATAAAAACTGTAATATAAATAAAATAAGGCAGAAAATGGGTATGGTATTTCAGCATTTTAATTTGTTCCCGCATAAAAGCGTTATAGAGAATATAATGCTTTCACCCGTTAAACTAAAAATTATGAGCAAGGATGAAGCGCAGGAGAATGCACTGGCGCTCCTTGACAGAATTGGACTTCGTGATAAGGCGAATGCGTACCCGTCGCAGCTTTCGGGAGGACAAAAGCAAAGAATTGCAATTATTCGCTCACTTGCGATGAATCCCGATGTCATGCTTTTTGACGAGCCGACAAGTGCGCTTGACCCTGAAATGGTCGGCGAAGTGCTTGAGGTTATGAAAAACCTTGCAGAAAGCGGTATGACAATGGTCGTTGTAACACATGAAATGGGTTTTGCAAGGGAAGTCGGAACAAGAATTATGTTTATGAATGAGGGCTTGATTGAAGAGCAAAACGAGCCGGACGCCTTTTTTAGAGAGCCAAAGTCCGAAAGGCTATGTTCTTTTTTATCAAAGGTTTTATAATAATAAATTTCGATAGTGAAATTAGATAGAAACCCTGCTATATTTTTGTCGAAATCGCTAAGTTGCGTTTATTTGTGCCTTTTTCTTGCATTTAATCGTACACCGTGATATAATTTTTTTATTAATAAAATAGGAGGAATGCCCCTTGTCAAATCCTTCATCGGAGGCTCCTAAGACCGCTGTTGTTGATGAGAAACGCTCTCGGGAGTATATTTATGAGAACCGCCGATATGTTGGGTTAAAGGAAACGGTTTGGTATGTTATATTTGATATGTGCCAAAGCTTTAACATTAATACATACAGCAGCCGTTTCGTAACGAACATTCTGCAAATTGACCTTGATTATCAAACAATTATCAACAGTATCAATGGAGTTTGGGACATTGTAAACGATATCTTTATTGGTGCAATTGTCGATAAGACGCGTACTCGTTGGGGTAAGTTTAAGCCGTATCTCGTGGCTCTTGGTATCCCCGGCACACTCGGTACAATGTTGTTTTGGCTTTTGCCGCTGCTTTTCCCGGGCACATCACCAAAGCATCTCGGTAAATTTCTTGCATACTTCATACTTGCTGTTGTAAGAGAGGGCGCGGGGACATTTCGCAGCATAGCACAAACGGGAATGCTTGCAACCATAACGCCCCACCCGACAGACAGGACAAGACTTATCACAATGGCACAGTTCTGGTCAGGATTTTTAGGCGAAAAATTGCCTGAGCAGATTATGACATTACTCCTTGACCTAATAGGAAACAAAGTCATAAATCTTTCACTGACTTCAACATTTGTGTTTATGGGCAACTTTACCTCTATCGTCAGCGGCGCTGCCGCACTTATCTTTTGCATTATGACGAAAGAGAGAATTTTGCAGTCTGTTGAGCGGCCAAGTATTATGCAGGGCGTTCGCTCTATTATCAACAATAAACCCGTTCTTTTAATGACATTGTCTAAAACGCTTTCCGGCTTTTCAATAAGCGGCAGTAAATCAGATTACTATATAGATGTTTTGAATTTCGCGTCTATCGCATTTTTTACAGGAATACCGGGTGCAATTATTCACCCCATTTCGTATACGCTTGTACCGTGGTTCAAGAGGAATTTCAGCAGCCGAGCGCTTTACATTTTCGGCGCGTATATCGGTGACCTACTTATGATTCCCGTATTCTTCTTCGGCGCTATAGGCGGAAAGAAAAACGGACTTTATAAAAAGGTTGTTCCCATGGGCATAGCTCTCACTCTTTGGGAAACTATGTTTATGGTTTTTTACGGTGTAAGAAAAGTTATTCCAAATGAAATGTATAATGAGTCTATGGATTATTGCGAATGGCGCAACGGTTACCGCACAGAGGCGATGACGACTGTGGCAAAAGGGCTTGCCGAAAAACTATCAGGTCTTGTCAGCGGACTTATTACACTTCAAATTAAAAAACTGATAGGCTATGATATTACCGCTTATACGAGGGGCAACGCTCAGACGGATACTACAAAATTCGGGCTTTTTGCTATGTTTACAATAGTACCCGCTATAACCACATCCTTTGGCGTTATTCCAATGCTGTTTTATGATTTAAGCGGCGAAAAGAAAGAAAGAATGTATGCGGAACTTCTTGCACGCCGAGCGGAGATTTCTCAGCAGGCAACCTCAGGCGATAAAGAGGCGCTTGCAAAAGTAGCAAGAGAGCAAATGCTCATATCCGAAAAGACAAGGCTTGAAGACCAAAAAGAAAAAGACGAGAAAAGAAACAAAAAGAATAAAAAATAAATAGTTAACACAAAGATAAGACGGGGCTATTTGCCCTGTCTTATTTTGATTTGATTTATATGTTCATTTATGTTATAATAGTCTTGCAG